>CALBIE010000253.1 GCA_937893495.1 uncultured Verrucomicrobiales bacterium
TGGAGGAACTCAAAGCCGAGCTCGCCGCATACAAGACCACGCGAGATGGTCTGGACAAAGGGATCATTGCCATGAATGGGCAGATTGCGACGGCGACTACGGACAAAACGAAGAAAACCGGAGAGATCCGCGAACTCGAAAAGCAGACGACGAGCGTTCAGCCGACGATTGACGCGATCAATGCGCTGCTGTTGTCCTTCGGGTTTCAGGGCTTCTCACTCGCGAAAACTGCAAGCGGCACGTCCTACAAATTGATTCGCACAGATGGTTCAGATGCTAAGGCGACACTGAGTGAAGGCGAAAAAACGTTCGTCACGTTCCTTTATTTCTACCATCTCCTCAAAGGCAGCGACTCGGAAAGTGGCATGACAACGGACCGCGTCGTTGTGTTTGACGACCCTGTTTCGAGTCTCGACAGCGACATCTTGTTCATCGTCGGAAGCCTCATCAAAGGATTGTTCGACGAAGTGCGCTTGGGGGCGGGACACATCAAGCAAGTCTTCGTGCTCACGCACAACGTGTATTTCCACAAGGAGGTAACCTATAGCCGCAGGCGACCAAACAATGGCGTGTTGAGTGAGGAGGCGTTCTGGATTGTCACAAAGCCGGGACTGGTATCAAAACTGGCTGCCCAGACCACCAACCCGATCAAGACGTCATACGAGTTGCTGTGGGCAGAAGTCCGGAAGCCAGAGCGGTCAAATCTCGCTATTCAAAACACGCTGCGACGCATCCTGGAAAACTACTTCAAGATTTTGGGCGGCATCGAACTGGACGAGCTTTGCGCAATGTTTGACGGAAGGGAGAAGATTATCTGCAAGTCCCTTTGCTCGTGGGTGCATGATGGTTCGCATTATGCCTACGACGACCTCTACGTCTCGATCGACGATTCGATGGTCGAGAACTTCCTCAAAGTCTTCAGAGAAATCTTCGTCAAGTCGCGCCACATCGAGCACTACACGATGATGATGGGAGATGCCTTTGTTGAAGAACCTGCAGCAGCCTCCGCAACGGCGTTTCCAGCCCCTGCACCTAACGCAACACCTTAGCCATGTCGCGCAACGAACCCATCGTCGAAGACGCCGCGCTCGAATGGTTCCTCCTTCGCCAAGGCTGTGGTGGACAGGTCAGGGATCAGCCTTCGCCCAAGATTCGGCTGACAAGGCTGGGCTATGCGGTCGGGCATGGGTCGCATTTCGCGCCCGGTGAACCTGCGGGGGAGCGGGATTCGTTCGGCGAGGTGGTGCTGGCGGGGCGCTTGCGCGAGGCCACCCGGCGTCCCGCAGGCGCCGGACCGGCCATTCATCGTTTGGGAAACACATAGACGCCATGCCCTACAGCTCCACACGCGCTCTCGAACTGCTGCGGCTCGGCACTCAGAACCCGGCGACGACGTTTCATGTTGGGCAGGAGGCAGCCATCCAGCATGTGGTGGATGGTCGCGGTCGGTTGCTGGTGGTGCAGAAGACCGGCTGGGGCAAGAGTTCGGTGTATTTCATTGCGACCAAGTTGCTGCGTGAGGATGGGATGGGGCCGGCCATTTTGATTTCACCGTTGCTGGCGCTGATGCGGAATCAGATCGCGGCAGCAGAGCGAATGGGCGTTCGTGCGGTCACCATTCACTCGGGGAATCGCGACGACTGGCACGCGGTCGAGGCATCGCTGGCTCTAAATGAGGTGGATATTCTGCTGATTTCGCCGGAGCGACTAGCCAATGAGCATTTTCGGACCGAGGTGCTCGCACCTATCGCCGGTCGCGTCTCACTGCTGGTGGTGGACGAGGCACACTGCATCTCGGATTGGGGTCACGACTTCCGTCCTCATTACCGTTTCATCGAGCGAATTCTCCACACGATGCCGTCAAATCTCCGCGTGTTGGCGACCACGGCAACGGCAAACAACCGGGTGCTGGATGACTTGCAGGTGGTTCTTGGGCCGAATCTCACGGTATCGCGCGGCGGGTTGAGCAGGCCATCCCTCCTGCTACAGTCGATGCGCATCCCGAGTCAGGTGGCGCGCATGGCCTGGCTCGCTACCCATCTGCCGAACATCCAGGGCAGCGGCATCATCTACACGCTGACGGTGCGTGATGCAGTGCAGATCGCGGGCTGGTTGCAAGCGCGCGGAATTCAGGCAGAAGCCTACAGCGGTGAGACCGGGGACCGACGTGTGGAACTGGAGAACGCTCTTCTGGAGAACCGGGTCAAGGCGCTGGTGGCGACGACGGCGCTAGGCATGGGGTTCGACAAGCCGGACCTCGCTTTCGTGATTCATTACCAGACACCAGGGTCGGTGGTGGCCTATTACCAACAGGTAGGCCGCGCTGGCCGGGCATTGGATGCAGCTCACGGCGTGCTGCTGAGCGGAGTAGAGGAAACCGACATAACCGATTTCTTCATCGAGAGCGCGTTTCCCTCGCGGGATGAAGTGGCGGGTGTGCTGGTGGCGCTTCAAGGCGCACCGGACGGCCTTTCAATCAATGAGCTCTTGCCGCTGGTGAACGCCCGACGAGGAAGAATTGACAAGGCGCTACAACTCATGTCGCTGGAGTCACCAGCACCAATCGTGAAGGAAGGTAGCAAGTGGAGGCTCACCGCTGCCAATTTGACGGAGGCTTTTTGGGAAAGGGCAGACCGCCTCACTGCCTTGCGGCGGGCCGAGCAGCAGCAGATGCAGGAGTATGTGGCTCTCGGAAGCGGGCACATGGAATACCTGATCCATGCCTTGGATGGAGAGGTGGGCACACATCAGCCGCCGTCCATCGCGCCGTTGCCCGAGACCTTCGATGACGGAATCGCGCGCGAAGCGCTGACGTATCTTCGACGCACAAGTCTCCCGTTGGAGCCGCGCCGTCAGTGGCCGGGTGGTGGATTGCCGCACATGAACGTGAGGGGGAACATACCCGAGGCGTTCCGGGCGCAACCCGGACGAATCTTGTGCGTCTGGAACGATGCGGGCTGGGGTACCCTGGTCAGACAGGGAAAATCACGAGATGGGCACTTTGCTGATCAACTCGTAGAGGCCTGCGCGGCGATGCTTCGGAGCTGGGCTCCGCAGCCAACACCTGAGTGGGTGACCTGTATTCCCTCGCGCAATCATCCGGATCTTGTGCCGGACTTTGCGCGTCGTTTGGCGGTTTCGCTGAACCTCGCGTTTCATCCAGTTCTCGAAAAGACCGATGACCGGCCTGCTCAGAAGGATATGGCCAACAGCAGCCAGCAGGCCCGAAACGTGGATGGTGCATTGGCAGTTCGAGGCCAAGTCCCGACTGGCCCAGTGCTGCTGGTGGACGACATGGTGGATTCAAAATGGACTCTTACGGTCGCCGCTTATATTTTAACCTCCAACGGCAGCGGGCCGGTGTATCCTCTGGCACTGGCCTCCACTACAAACTCTGACGAATGATCGAGCCTCTGACACCGAACACGCAGGCCATCCTGCTGCTGACTGCTCCGCTGATTGCCGGACGCGGTGAGACTTCACGCGATCTGCTCAGCCTGGGCGATTACAACCGGCTCGCTCGCATCCTGCGCGAGAAACAGAAGCAGCCGGCTGACTTGATCGGAGCCGATGCGGAGGAGTTGATCGATCTCTGCGCGCAGCCGTTCGGACGGGCGCGCTTGGATACGTTGCTCGGGCGGGGTTTCCTGCTCAGTCAGGCGGTCGAGCGTTGGAATGCGCGGGCAATCTGGGTCATCAGCCGGGCGGATTCCCGTTACCCCAAGCGCTTGAAAGCGTTGCTCAAGGAAGATGCTCCCCCTCTGCTTTATGGATGTGGTGACATTGCCTTGCTGGAGAAAGGCGGGCTGGCGGTGGTCGGCTCGCGGCATGTGGACGAGGAACTCATCAGCTTCACTGAAACCGTGGGGCGCCTCAGCGCCGAGGCTCACCGACCCATCGTGTCCGGCGGAGCCAAGGGAATCGACCGGGCGGCGATGCATGGCGCTCTGATGGCGGGAGGCGATGTTGCAGGAGTGATGGCGGACAGTCTGGAGCGGGTGGCTCTGGCGCGGGGCAATCGCGAGCCGCTGATGGAAGGCCGACTGGTGCTGATCTCGCCATACGATCCGGCTGCGGGATTCAACGTGGGACACGCCATGCAACGCAACAAGCTGATCTATGCTCTCGCGGATGCGGCCTTGGTCGTGACTTCGGATTTCGAGAAAGGCGGAACGTGGGCTGGAGCTATTGAACAACTGGATCGTCTCCATTTCGTGCCAGTATTTGTCCGCAACGGAGCCAACGCCGGCAAAGGCAATGCGGCGCTATTGCATCGTGGCGGCATGCCGTGGCCGAATCCACAAAGCGGAAACGACTTGGGGATGGCGCTGGTCACCGCCGCTGAAGCCGTCGCGACTGAGCCAGTACAGGACACGCTCCCACTAATGCTGGCCGAGGAGCCGGTTTCCTATGAGGCTGCCCCCGAAGCTACGCCAACTAAAGCGGCGGAGAAAGAACCCGAGCCAGCGGTAACCGGCGAGAAAGCGTTACCCGAAACGGTGTTATTGAACACGGTGAGGGAGATTCTGCGGCGCGAACTGATCGAAGCCCGGACGGAAGAAGAAGTGGCGACACTGCTGGGCGTCACGAAGGCACAGGCGAAGGCTTGGCTCGGGCTCTTGGTGAAGGAAGAGGTGGTCGAGAAAGTCAAGAAATCCAAGCCAGCGGGTTTCCGCACAGTGACAAAGGGCGACAGATTGATTTGAACAAATGGCGCGGGCATGGATGGATGAATCGGGCCTTCAGCCCTTGTGGAATTGGTGAACCGATTCCTGGGGCGTTGCCCCAGGCTGGTATGGCGGCGCGCCGGTGGCGCTGCCAAACGCCTCTTGCGTAGCAGAACACGGGGGGCGTTCTTAGGCAGTGTTCTGGGCACGATGTCGTCGGAAGGAGCGGGTGCATCCTCGCATTGCCCCCGGAGCGCGACTGTGCCTGAAGGGCCAGTCGCAGCAGCCTCTTTCCGACAAATGCCTTGGAACGTACCACACCACCCGCCGATCCAACCTGCTGCGGCTGGTCTCCGACACAGCCGCGCTCCGACACACGGCAGTGTGCGAATGCGTCGAACGGAACCGGCCATTGAACTGTTTAGTGACATGGGGGCGCGGTCCATCTTACTCTGCGCCACATTCGAAACATCACCACCTCTCCATACCCATGCTCTCGCTCCGCAACTCCCTCATAATCGCCCTCACGGTTTTTTCACTCACCGCATTCAGCGCAGACAAAAAGCCCGGCAAGCAAAACAGGCCCACTCGCCCGACGCCGCCGACGCGTCCGTTTGACGGACATGAAGCACCGAAGTTCATCCGCCTCGACGGCAAGCCGGGAGTGAATCCAGCAAAGGACACGAACGGCGATTTTCTGATCGGCCCCGATTACCTGCCGCCGCCGGAGGCGAAGGTCGTCGAGGGCGTGCCGCAGGGGAAAATGCAGCAGTTCAGCATCAACTCAAAGGACTGCAAACTTTTCAACCCGGGAATCGCCCGGAAGGTCTTTGGCACCGTTGATCCGAACAATCTCAAGACGCTGATCGTTGACACGCATGAGATCGATTACCAGCGCACCATCACGGTTTACATTCCCGCGCAATATGTGCCCGGCACGGAGGTGCCTTTCATCATCAAGCACGACGGATCCCGGATGGGCAAGCCGGACATGAACTTCGCGCACGTCCTCGACAACCTCATCGCCCAGAAGCGGGTGCCCGTCCAGATCGGCATCCTGATTCAGAACGGCGGCGGCGATGCCCAGGGTCATGAACGCGGTCGCGAATATGACACGATGTCCGGATTGTTTGCCGAGTTCATCGAGCACGAGGTGCTGCCGTTGGTGGAGAAAAACCACAACATCAGGCTGACGAAAAATCCCGATGGGCGCGCCACATGGGGCAGCAGTTCCGGCGGTTCGGCCGCCCTCATCATGGCCTGGTATCATCCAGAGTGGTATCGCCGCGTGTTGACCACCTCGGGCACCTTTGTAAACCAGCAATGGCCCTTCAATCCCGAGACGCCCGGCGGTGCGTGGGATTTCCATGACCGACTCATTCCGCAGAGCGACCCGAAACCCCTCCGCATCTTTCTGGCCGTGGGGGACCGCGACAATTTCAACCCCAACGTCATGCGCGACGGCATGCACGACTGGGTGTTGGCCAACAACCGCATGGCCAGGGTGTTGAAGGCCAAGGGTTATCACTACCAATACATCTACTGCCTCAACGCCGGTCACGGCCTCGGTGCCGCGCGGGCGCAGATTACACCTCATGCCCTGGAGTGGCTGTGGCACGGCTACCCGATCAAATAGGCGGCCTGCCCGCGCGACACTTCACGCTTTCATCGTAGTCCGTTAGGATTGCTGGACGAGTTGGCCAAAAAGATGCGGTTGGCAGATTGCACGGGAACGCAATAGCATAGCAATAGTTCCCATTGAAGGATCCGTTGGATTCCAGTCACGTCATGAATAAGAACCTTATTGCGCTTACCTTCCTGATTGGCATTTCCAGCGCGCTTGCCGATGAAATCGTCCTGCCGGAGCGCGATGAGAACACCATCCTGCTTTTACGAGTCAACGCAGACGGATCGGCGCTTGAGGATGTTGGCGGCGAATTACCGGTGCAGTTGAAAGGGGGTCGGATCGTTTCCGACCAACGATTTGGGCATGCCATCCACTTTGGAGACGATTCAGAGCATTCAATTTCGGTCCGCGATGGCGGGCGGTTTGATTTTGCCAAGGGATTTACCTTTGAAGCTTGGGTGAACGTAACTTCTTCGGAAGGATCACCAAATCCGGGCGGCAGTTTGGCGACCAAGCAAGGTTCATTTTCGTTTGGACTCAGCAAGAAACTGGGACTGGACAATCAGTGGATGCGATTTCCAAGAGTGCCAATCGTCACGACCGATGAGAAGCAGCTGAACTACTTTCCGGTGGGTAATTGTGGTTTCTACGGATCAACCTCAATTCCGACCGGGCAATGGGCGCATCTCGCCGTGACGTACGAAGCGGATCGCGAAGTGATTCGCACGTGGATTGACGGCAGCGAGGATCGGGTGCGTTATCTCACTCGCGGCGAATACGGCACAATGTTGCAGTGCGATTCCGACGCTCCGCTGACGTTGTTCCACGGACTGAAGCACGTGGAGGTCGGAGCCGTCAGGGTATCCGGAGTGGCCCGCGCGATCGGGCCGGCGAACCTGCTGGAAACCTATGTGCATCAACTGCCGTGGCAGCAACGGATTGTGCTGCAGTTTGCTCATTTGGGCTCGGACCTCCCGTACCCGTTGCAGACATCCGTCACCTGGGAGAATCCGAACGGTCCGGCGACCGTGATCCATCGAGGAACCCTGGTAGGGCCGGAAGACAAACTCGTCGAACTCAAGGGAGTCGGCTGGAACAACGACTATTACAACCTCTACATCCGCGTCACGGCCGGGCACAAAGAAATCTATCGGCGCTCGACACGCGTCGCGAATGGAATCGTTCGCGGCAAGCAGCGAATCGCAGTTCGATCGGACAAACGGATTGCGATGAACGGCAAAACCATCTTCCCGCTGTTCATGTACCACGTCTTCCCGGAAGACTTTCAAGCGCTCGCCGATATGGGATTTCATTTCGTCACACCCCGCGCGCCCGACAGCCCCTTTCTCGACTTCGGCCGAAATCTGCCGGTCGAATTTGACAACATGAAAGTCTCCCTGGACGCGGCGCAGAAAGCGGGCATTCAGTTGATCATGTCGGCTCGTATTTCCAAGTTGGGTTCGGTATTTCGGTTTGCAGATCATCCGGCACTTGGTGCATGGAAAACATTTGATGAACCGTGGGGAGTGTCGCTCGACAAGATGATTGACACCTACAACACCATCAAGATTTACGACCAGAAACTGCCGATCATGACCGTTCAAAACAACCTCTCTCGCATGAGCGAAACGGCTGAAGGACTCGACATTCTGGCCTGTGACCCTTACGTGATTCCGTCCGTGTCGCTGCGCTATGTTGTCGAGGCAACGAAAGCGTCACGCCGAGCTGTCGCGGATCTCAAACCCGTCTGGACGCTGCTGGACCAATACCCGACGAAGCTCCCGAACCTTCAGGAGCTTCGTTGCATGATGTACCTGAGCGTTGCCGCCGGGGCGGATGGAATCGGTATCTACGCGTGGGATTATCGACGAGGGCGAGGGGAAGAACCGCTGAAAGGCTGGCGCACCGGCGATAGTCCAAAAGACCTGCATGTCCTTCGGGCAGCGATGCGGGAGTTCACGGCGATTCAACACGTGCTGGTCATTCCCAATGACGAGTCCGGAGCGACGTTTACAAGCGAGAATCCAGCAATCCACATCGCGTTGAAAAAGTCGGGAAAGGAAACCTATCTGGTGATCGCAAACGATTCACGCGGCGCGGAGAAGGCGACCGTGAAGATCAAAGGCATCGAAAACGCCACGGCAACCAATCTCGCCGATGAATCGACACTGAAGATTGTCGGTGGCTCCCTGATTCTCGAACTCGCTCCACTCGCATCGGGAGCCTATCGTGTGGAATAAACTATGCACCGCTACAGGTCTTGTCGTGCCAGCAAGAGAATAAGTTGACCGTTGAGAAGGAATTACAAGTTGTGAGTATTGAGCGTTTTCAAAGAATCGTCACTTCCGCCGACGAACTCACGGAACTGCTGGGATCGCCGAGCGAGTCGGGCAGAAAGAAGCAGTTGTCTGAACTCGATGGCCACATGAAGGCGTTCATCGCTACCTCGCCGTTTTCGCTGCTGGGTACGGTTGGCAGTGACGGAAGATGCGATGTCTCTCCCCGCGGTGACCTGCCGAACGTAGGCAAAGTCCTGGATTCGCGTACGTTGGCGATTCCGGATTGGCAGGGCAACCGCCGCGTCGACAGCTTGAGGAATATCATCCAAACCGGTCGCATCGGCCTTCTGTTCATGACTCCGGGCTTGGGGGAAACCCTACGCATCAACGGGCGTGCCTGCGTGATTCGAGACGCCGCCGTTTTGGCACCCATGTCGAAACATGGAAAACAGCCGCCCGTTGGGATCGGAGTCGAAGTTGAAGAGTGTTTTTTTCAATGCGCAAAGGCTTTGATCCGATCGAAACTTTGGGAATGGACGGCCGAGCAATCCGATCCACCATCTTTTGACTTCGCTGAGATTCTCGTCGATCAAACCAGGATCGAAGGACTTGAGGTCGAGCCTCTTCGCGAGCAGATCGAAGAGTCCTACAAGAACCGCCTCTATTGATATGACCAACTTATCCACCCGAGCCGCCGCGACCACGACCCCGCCCCGGTTCCAGAAATACGGGTTCATCCGGTTCAAATCGAAAACCTGGCAATCGCAAACCACCGAATCGAAACAAAAACAAAACCAATCCGAGCAAGCCCTGAACCAACTGAACCCTGGAATCTATATCACATGAAATCGAAACACGGATTGTCCCTTCATCTCGTCGCGGTGTTGGCCGCGGCATTGGCCACCAGCCGTTCCTCCGCTGAAGATTGGGGCACCTATGCCATCGTGCCGGTCAGTGCGCCCGCGCTCGTGCTCGAAGCAGTGGATGCCGGTGCCGCAGAAGGCACGATCGTATCGATCGGCAATCCTGTGGGTGCGCCGCATCAGAAGTGGACCCTCACGCCGATTGGTGATGATCACTTTACGATTCGCGCGACGCACGCGCCCTCGTTGGTTCTGACCGTGGCGAAGGGCGGAACTCGAAACGGCACGCGGATCGTGCTGGAAAAGGATGTTGGCGAACCGTGGCAACAGTGGGCGCTCAAGAAGCAGGAAAACGGCAGCTACAATCTCATCCCCCGTCACGCGCCCGGCAAGGGCCTGGACGATCTCGGCGGAAAAAAGACCCCCGGCACGCAGATCGATCTGTGGGAGAACAAACCGGGTGACCAACACCTGCAATGGCGGATCATGCCGCTCGCGGGTTCCGGCGTCGCCGACGCGACAGAAACGCTTCCCAAGGCCTACGAACCGCCTGCGATTGATCCAAAGGACATCAAGGAAGGTGTGACGAAGCAGTTCAAGTTCACGCAAAGCAAGGTTTTCCCCGGCACGGTGCGCGATGTCACCGTGTTCATCCCAGCCCAATACGATGGCAAGAAGCCCGCGTGCGTTTATGTGAAAACAGACGGCTTCAATCCGCGCGAGAAGACTCTGATGGAGACGATGATCGCCACCGGGGAAATGCCGGTGACCGTCGGCGTGTTTGTGCGACCCGGAATTCTGCCCGCGCCGATGAAAGGCGCGCTGGGGCGGCGCAATCGCGACTTCGAATACGACGCCGTGAACGACAACAAAGTCCGTTTCCTCGTCGAGGAACTGCTTCCGTTCGTCGCGAAAGAATATCAACTCAACCTCTCCACCGACGGCAACGACCGTTGTATGTCCGGCGGCAGCAGCGGCGGCATCGCCGCCTTCACCGCTGCGTGGAACCGGCCCGAAGCGTTCAGTCGCGTGTATGCGGCGAGCGGCAGTTGGGTGGCGTTTCGCGGTGGTCACGAGTTCCCCACGATGGTGCGCAAGTTTGAGGCCAAGCCCATTCGCGCCTTCCTCACCACCGCCACGCGCGACATGGAGAACTGCGCGGGTGACTGGTTCCTGCTCGATCTGGAGATGGACAAGGCCCTGAAGTTTTCCGGTTATGACCACCAGTTCCGGATCATCGACGGGAGACACGTCGCCGGCTACATGGAGAACTGGCGGGAAGGAATGGCATGGCTGTGGCGAGGATGGCCCGAGCGGGTGCAAGCCGGACCCAGCGCGCCCCGGGCTCAGGAGATCATCATTCCAGGTGAAGACTGGCAACTCGTCGCCGAAGGCTTCAAAAGCACCCGCGGTCCGGCGGTCAACGCGAAGGGCGAGGTGTTTTTTGCGGATACATCGAACAACAGGATTCACCGCATCAATATCGACGGCAACGTAACCACGTTTGTCGAAGACGCCGGGAAAGCGCATTGCGTCACCGTCGGCGCGGACGGCACGGTTTACTCCATCTCGGAGAGAACCGGGAAGCTGATGAGTTACGACTCATCCGGCCAGGGCAGCATGGTGATGGAAGGGATTCTCGGTCATTCGATTCTTGCCACACCCAAAGGCGGGCTTTATGTGACGGCCAATGGCGACAAACCCCATGGTCCCGGCACCGTCTGGTTCATCAAGGACGGCAAGAAGAAGCAGGTTGATGGCGGCATCAAGTTCGCGACCGGTATGGCACTCCGGCCAGACCAATGGCTGTTGTCCGTCGCCGAGGGGCATTCGAAGTGGGTTTACAGCTATCAGATAAACGACGATGGCACGCTTGCGCACAAGGAACGTTTCTTTCATTTGCACGTCGCGGATTGGGACGATGACGCGGGTGCTGAGTCAGTGTGTTATTCGCTCGAAGGCCGGCAATTCATCGCCACCCGCAGCGGCGTCCAGATCAGCGCCGACGATGGACCGACGCAGGTGATTCTACCCGTGCCGGATCGAAGTCGCGTAACCGGTGTGGCCCTCGGTGGCAAGGAAATGGACACGCTTTATGCCTTTTGCGGCAATCGGATTTGGAAACGCAAAATCCGACACCACGCGATGGGGGCATTCACGCCCTGGACAAAGGTCAGCGGAACCAGGTTGTAAGTATCGCCACAAACAGAATAATCAGCAGCAGGCAACCCACCACCGCCGCAAATGCAAGCATGTGGCGCCGCGCCTTTTGATACAGTTCCACACTCCGAAGGGTTCTTTCGGAATCTCCCTCCATCGGCTTGAGTCCGGCCAACATGTCCTTGTTGAATTGCTGGCGAAGTAACTTTTTCATGACACTGGAGTTCGGATCCCTCGCACGCTGAATCGAACACCAATTCCACATCAAAATATGTGCCTGTCACCACACCGTACCCAACTCCAAGGAACACTGCCGCACCGGATAGTTTTTCAAGGGCATCCATGATTGCCGTCAGTTGGTTTCGTTTGTCATGTTTTCTGACCAGTCCGCGAACTTGTTCGGGCTTACATGAAATCCGGCCAAGGATCGAATTGAGAAGTGGTTGTCCGATCGATGGCCAGATCGCCCAAACTCGTGCCGTTTATGCTGAAGAGACCCAGTCGTGACAGCATTCTTGCATCGCCACCGACATGCAGTCAGGGCTTGGGAGCAGCGGCCTGTCCGCCCATGTGTTGCCGCAACAAGGCGGCCATTTCCGGTCTTCCCTGTTTGATTTTCACGGTGTCGAAAAGGTGCTGAAGGACTTGTCCGGCGGAACCAATCTGAGTTTCCAGATCCCTCGTCCAGGTTGCCGACACCATGTCGAATGCCGTTTGGCCTTTGTCCGTTTTCAGACTGAGATTCGCCCCCTTTTTGATCAGCAGTTCGACCGCCTCCCGTCGCCCGAGGACGGCGGCCCCATGCAGGGCAGTCGCGCCGTCACCATACGTGGCGCCCATGTCCGCCCCCTTTTTGATGAGGAACTCGATCACCTCCGTCTGCCCGAGCGACGCGGCATTGATCAGCAAGGTGTGATTCAGGGGATCGCGGGCTTCGATATGACCACCGGCCGCCAGATATTTTTCGATCACGGCGAGGTGTCCGGTCCGCGCGGCGACAAAGACATCGAGTTCCGGGTTGTGCTCGCCACCGTTTTTTCTGATCAACTCGGCCACCTCCGGCCGGACCCGCTTGATCTGGTCGACGTCGAATTTGGTTCCAATCAAACCCCCGACCAGCGAATACAGCTCGCGCAGCGATGGGTTCCACGTGCGCGTAACGGAGTCCAGCGGCGTTTCCCCCCGGTAGTTCAGCGGATTCATCTCAGCCTTGTTTTCGATCAGCATCGCCACAATATCGCGGTAGCAAAAAAAAGTGGCGTAATGCAGGGCAGTGTGGCGCTCCCGGTTCGCCGCATTGATGTCCGCGCCTTTCCCGACCAGCCATTGCGCGGCCTCCAGTTGACCGGTCAATGCGGCGATCATCAAGGGCGTTTCACCGCCGGGCCGAGCCGCGACATTGATGTCCTTACCGGCGGCCATGTGTTTTTCAAGGGCGGCGATGTCGCCGTTCTTGGCGGCGGTCCAGATGTCCACCGATGCGACGGGGGATTTTTCCCCACAGCCAACAAAAATGAGAGAAACGACGAGGGTGGCGAGCGTTGCTCCTTTGTTCATGGACTCAGGTTATCTGATGGCTGTTCCGTCGCTATTATAAAAAGATTGACTTTTTCCATCGGCCGAACTTCGGATGGCGAATAATGAAGCCGGCTCGACGCCTGATCGGCGAAAGTGCGTGGCAATGGCGAAAACACAACCGTGCTTGGATTGTGCGGGTCGGATCTACCTTGCGATGGAGACTATGGCTGAGCCCGTTGAAAATTGTTTGCAATCAATCTAAACGCCCGTTCGTTCTTTTCGACATGAAAGCAATCTTTGTCGCTCTGTTCGCAGTCGTCTCGCTCGGGACCGCAGCCGAGAAACCGGCCAAACCCGTTCGACTCGGTATCGTGGCCGAGGGCGGGAAGTGGGAGCCATTCGAAAAGTTAAAAGTCCATCTGGCCGCCAAAGGTTACCCAGTGGAGCTGGTCACGTTTCGAACCTACGACGCCCTCGTTGATGGACTCGACGGCGGCAAGGTTGACATCGCGTGGATTTCGCCGTTGTCGCGTTTAGTCAAACCGCCACGCGTCGCATTTTTCGAACCCCACTGGCAGGTTACTACATTCCCTTCACCCATTTGGCGTTGGCGATGAACATTGCAAAAACGGTGGCGGTCTTGCCGGAGCGCCGATTTGCAATCGGCTTTGCGCTTTCTCTTCGTCCGGTCGGCTGCACTTGCCGATGAACGCGCACTGATGCACTTTCACGTCGTAAGCCGGCTGCAAGCCGGCGCTCCGTGTTCTGCTCCGCTACCCATTCTGCTCATGGCTGACCTAGGGGCAAAACGGACCGGAAGCCGAGGTCGTATTACCCGTACGTCGGGTAGCCGTAGCTGAAGCGGTTCGCTTTCCGGCAGTAGAACGCGTAGGCGCGCCAACCGCCCCCGCGTAAGACGCGGGCCGAGCCCGACCCAGGATCCGCAGGATCCGCGCCTGGCGACGCACTGTAATACGAACTTCCATACCAATCCCAGCACCATTCCCACACATTCCCCGCCATGTCATACAGCCCATAACCGTTGGCCGCGAAGCTCCCCACCGGACTCGTGTACGGAGACACCCCTTCGTTGTACGCGGGATGATAGCTTTCGGTACCGTTCACATCGTAGGCGTAATACGGCCGGCCACCTGACCAGTGGCTGCGATAGTTCGCCCGCCCGTGCGAAATCGTGCTACCCCACGGGAACCGCTGCCCGCTCAACCCGCCACGCGCCGCCTTTTCCCATTCCGCTTCAGTCGGCAGCCGGTAGCCGCTGCTCCACTCCACCGAAGTGTTGTCCACATTCACCTGCCCGCTCCGATATACCGTCGTCTGCGCCGCACTCGTGTAATAGGCCGGCGTCCGGCCTTCCTGCTCACTTCGTGCGTTACACCACTTCACCGCGTCATACCACGTCATCGTGTGCGCCGGGTGATTGGCCGCCTTGCCTACCGCGCCATACTCAAAACTGTAGCCGTGGGCAATGGCCCAGTTGTAAACACTGTCCCACAACGCCTTCGTCACCTCCGTCCGGTCCATGTAGAACCCGCTCACGTACACCGAATGCACCGGAAGTTCATCGCTGTAACCATCCCCCAACGCATCGCCCATCCGGAACGTGCCCGCCGGGATGTAGGCCATGCCGGTGAATGGCGGATCGGGGAAATGCAGGTCCAACCGAGCTTCGTCGCTCAGTTTCACTCCCTTGGCGTTGCGCACGCGCAGCGTGGCCGTGCGCGAACCGATGATGAGCCAGTCGTCGCTCAGGTAACGGTCGTCCTTCAACCAACGATAGCTCAGCGGCGGCGCGCCTTTGGCCACTACAAAGAACGTGGCGCCGGTATTGAACGGCACCAGCGCGAGAAGGGGTTGCTCGGTGATTTGCGGTGCCAGCGTGGAGCCGCTGGTCTGCCACAATACCGTGCGCGGAATCAGGTCGAAGGTGTGCGTCGGCTGCTCACCCCAGGCATCATCCCACACACGCAAATCCAGCCCCACCGTGCTGGTCAGCCCGCCATACAGCGCCAGGTCGAAACTGGCCTCGCCGGGATTCGCCTGGGCGCTGCCGTCCAGTTCCAGATACGGTTGCAAGTCTCCCGTTATACCCGCCGCGCTGTAGAGATAGACCGTCACCTTGGGCTGGAGATACAGGCGCAGGTTCCCGGAAACATCCGCCGCCCACGTGGGACCCAGCACCACGAAACCGGGCGGTGGGTTTGCGAAGGGCGTGCTCCAGCCTTCGGCGTCGCTCCACCGGCGGCCGACGAGAATCTCCTTGTTGGCGACAAAGCCGTGGGTGTAAGTGGCCGCGCCTTCCAGATGCATGGTGTAGCCTGCGTCGATTTCAAACACCAGTTCCACCCAGACAGGCACGCCGGCCACCAACGTCCCGTAGGTTTTACGCACGGGGTTTATGAGGCCCGTGACGGCATTGAGGTCAAGGGTGCCAGTGGTGGTCACTCGCGCCTCAAGGCGGCAGTTCACCGAACTGGACAGAGTCGTCTCAAATTCACGCAGGCGGAATTTGCGGATGTTGACACCGAGGTCCAGCCGGCCGTTCCAATCGAACACGCTGCCGGGAAGCAGTTCGAGCGTCACGTTGGCGTCCTGATACAAGACTCGTCGCAGGTCCTGATGGTAGTTCAGCGGCAGACCAGCGGCGAGCACGGCGGCGGGTGCCAGACCGTTGGTGGTAATCTCGGTAAAGGTCTGCGAGACGAGGCTGCCATCCTCGAGCAGTTCCGCCAGCCTGGCCGGGCGGGTGATGACGACGACGGTGTTACTGACAGCATATTCCGTGAAGTTAGTGACGACGACCGTGTAGCCGGATTGCAGGCTGGAGTTCACCAGAATCAGGCCGTTGGTCACGCCGGAGGACGCGCCCGGATAGGTGTAGGTAAAGGTGTTGCCATTGGAGGAGACGAAGGTCAGCGCCGGTCCGGTCTGCGGCACCAGAGCCTGGGTCGCGCGCAGGGATTGCGGCGTGGCTCCGCCGCCACCGATGAAGACGAGGTTCGAGTTGGCGACCGGGGGAAGTTCCAACTGAAAGGACCAGGTGAAGTTGGTGGTCTGACTTCCCAGCGTGTCAGCGGCAGCGAGTTGGACGGTCACCGTCTCGCCCGCCGCGCCGAGGAATTCGTTCGTGCCGGGTGTGTAGGTGAGCAGACCGTTCGTGAAGGACAGGCGCGCGTCGGTCAGGGTCAGCGGGCCGTTCGTGGAAGTGGGCGTAAGCATCGTCAACGCGAGGGTGTTGGTGGCAATGCCCGAGTCGTCCCGCAGCCCACGCGCTCAACGTGGCCGAACGGCTCACAGCAATTCCGCCAGCCGCCGGCTCGGTGCGATAAACCTCCGGGCCTTCGGTGTCCACCGCTACCACGCGGAAGTAGCGTGCAAACGTGTCCGTGGCGAAGATTTGCGAGAGGGCGTTGCTGGTGGCGGTAAGCGTGCCGGGCAGGGCATTCGACCAGGAGTTGGTGGCGGGTCAGATTGGTGGTGGACTGCACGCGATAGACACGGCCGGGAACGGTGTTCCAAAGCGTTTGCACGGCGTTGGTGCCGGGACGAATGGTGGTGTCAACCAGCCGGTCGGCGGCCAAAAGACCACCACTGACAAAGGTGGTCAGAAAGAGGATCGGCAGTGCGATTTTCATGGGAGGGGAATGACTTGACCGAAGGATGCCGAATCGGCAGGTGTCCGCAAGCCCGCAATTCGACCGAACTTTGGGAGACAGAACGGTTGAGCCGTCTTCGTTCGGCAAATTCCATTCGCCGCCCCATCGGGCAGGCGGTAATGAGTGTGCCGAAATCCTGGCGCAACCACGGAATACACAGAAGACACGGAAAGCAAACAACCCTGGAGTCGGACTCGCTTTACACCGCTTCCGTGAATTCCGTTCCTTCCGTGGTTGTGGAATCTGTTGACCGCAGGGCGTCCGTATTCCAGTTTTAGCCATGAATCCGATTGCCCATCGCATTTCCATTATTGCGGGCATCGTCGCGATCCTTTTGGGAACCGGACCCGCCCGCGCGGACGCGGACTCAGGCTCGGGACAACAGCAAGCCAGGTTCCTGCCCGAACAACGCATTGATTTCCTGATTGATGCAATGCTCGGGGAGAAGAAGCTCAAGCCAAATCCTGATATCGATAACACCACGTTCCTGCGCCGTGTCTGCCTCGACATCATCGGTCGGATTCCCACACTGGAAGAGGCGGAGGATTTTCATGCCGACCCGGATGAGAACAGGCGCAAGCGGCTGATCGAGAAGCTGCTCAATTCCGAAGGCTACGTCAGCCACCATTACAACTTCTGGGCGGACATTCTGCGGATCAATTCCCGCCTCGGCATCAATGAAACGCCGCCCGCGGTTGAGTATGCCTATCGACTCTGGATCAAGGATTCGCTGCGAAAGAACACGCGTTACGATGCGTTCGTTCGGGAACTGGTGAGCGCGCGCGGCCACTTCTGGGAGAACGGCGCGATCGGATATTATCAACGCGACCGCGGGATGCCGTTGGACAACATGTCCAACACGGTCCGAATCTTTCTGGGCACGCGTTTGGAGTGTGCGCAATGCCACGACCATCCGTTCGATGATTGGACCCAGATGGACTACTACAGGATGGCCGCGTTCAGCTACGGAATGGAATCAAAGGGGTATGTTCAACCAAACCGCGAAGCGATGCGCCGCCATCTCGATAACGAGGGCGCGAAGGTTTATGCCAGCGCGGTGGGTGTCGAGGGATTCCCGGAATTCTCCAAGGTTCAGGAGTTGGACAGCTTGGTCTCGCGCCTCAAGCGGAGCGACGGATGGGTTCCCTATCTGGCGAGGCTTCAATTGAACGAGGAAAAGTTCGTCGCGGCGGCGAAGCGGGGAATTGAGGCGGTGCAGAAGTTTGAAAGTCGGTCCCAAAGCATCCGCAAGGCCGAAGACATTCTCCACGTCCGGGTTCGCTATGTCACCACGACCGAAAACCAACGGACATTGAAACTGCCTCACGATTATCAATATCCCAATGCGAAACCCTTCGATGTGGTGACCGCGAAAACCATGTTCGGCCGGGACATTGCGTTGCAGGACAGCAAAGGCAGCCCCATCGATGCCTATGCCAAATGGATGACCTCCAGGGACAACCCCGCCTTCACCCGCGTCATCGCCAACCGGTTATGGAAGAAGCTGTTTGGCCAAGGTGTCATCGAGCCGGTCGATGAACTCACTGATCACACAGATCCTTCGAATCCCGAGTTGATGGCTTACCTGGAGGAACTGATGCGTAGTCTCAACTACGACATGAAGGCCTATCTCGGCGTCCTCTGTCGCACGCGGGCTTATCAACGCGCCGCCAGCACCGAGGAACCGGTCGCGGGCGCACCCTGTTACTTTCAGGGCCCGGCGCTTCGCCGCATGAGCGCCGAACAGATTTGGGACTCCGTCGTGGGGCTGGTCTTGCCTGACGCGGACAGTTACAGCCCCAATCTGAAGAGGCAGTTGGAGGCCATCGACCGAGTCAGAACGATTTACCAAAGCCTGGCCGAGATCTCTCCGGATGACTACATCTCCACGATCGAAGGATTCGACGACTTGATGACCCGAAACCGTACCAGAAAGAACGAGGTCAGCGAGCAACGCCGCACGGCTCATGCGGAAATGAACGACGAGTTGTTCCGTCAGAAATCCGAAGAACTAAGCGCACTGGAACGGGAATTTGGAAAGATGGTCTCCAGCATTCAAAACGTCCGTCAGAAAAACAGCAGTGATGAGGAGCTGCTCGCCTCCTTCGGCATGGCGGAAAAGTCCACGGGCAATGGGGGCAAACACATTACCGTTGTCACCCGGCGGCATAAGCCGGGTTTTCCCAAGCCCCCGCAAGGTCTGGACCCGAATCAGCTCAAGGCCTGGCGCGCCCGGCAAACGAAGGAGTATAAAGATTTTCTGGCCATCGGATTGAAGTGGGCACGCGCGTCGGAATTGGACTCCCCTGCCCCGCGCGGTCATTTTCTCCGGGAGTTCGGTCAGTCAGACCGTGAAGTGATCGACAACGCGGCGATTCAGGCATCGGTGCCGCAAGCGCTCAATCTGCTGAACGGCCCGGTGGCGGAGGCATTGGCGAATGGATTCGGGGTGTTCGGTCGCCGCCTGCGCCAAGCCAAAACGCGCGAGGAGAAGACGTCGTTGATTTTTCAGGCCATGCTGACCCGCAGACCGACCCCGCAGGAGCTGAAACTCGTGGAAGCCAGAATCGAGAAACAGGGCGAAACGGCCTACGCCGACATCGTCTGGGCGCTCCTCAACTCCCGGCAATTCCTCTTTATTCAGTGAGCAAAGCGATTCCATGAATCGAATCGTCTTCATCTTTGCCCTATTGTTGGTCTCACAGATCGCTCTGCGCGCCGCCGACCGGCCAGTTCCGCGGGTAATCGCACTGGCTACAAACACGCCCGAGTCAATCTGATCGCTTCGCCTTTTTCCGCGACAGTAAGATTCTTTGCGCAATTGTTTGACTATCAAGAGCCTGATCGTGGAGACTGGCGGGCTATGATGTCTCTGTACCGAGGCATCAAAAGAGTAATGCTTAAATCCAAAGTAAAACGATCAGTCTCCACTCGCGCCCCTGCCAAAGCAGGAAAAATCACGGAGCGTCTTCCCGCTGCCGTTACGAAAAATCGATCAGGCAAATCCAGCGTGGTTCCGAGAGGCTCGCGCAAGACAGCGCAGACGTCGTCTGTTCCTAATGCTGTTGCCGCCAAGGAAGCCAACGAAATCAAGACCGAGTCAGAACTGGATGTGCCCGAAAAGGTCCGTGAATTGGTGATTCTCGCCAAAGAACAGGGGCACCTGACTTACGACGATATCAATGAT
>CALBIE010000254.1 GCA_937893495.1 uncultured Verrucomicrobiales bacterium
GATGAATGATTGCGTTGGTTGCCGACACGAGCGCCGTGCAGGCGAGACGCCTGCGCTACTAACGGATAGCACCTGCGTCCCGCGGATTCCCTTCGGCCTCCGGCTAAAGAGTTTTTGAGGCGCGCGGGCTGGGATTGAGTTTCGGTGACGTCGCGACCTCCGCGCGTCCCGAAAACGTAAAACGCCTTCCGTCGTTCGTGACGAATTTTCCTGTCTAAAGTTTCCGGAGAGGGTTTAATCGATCCGTCCGTCTAACTCCCTGAATGCGTCCAGGTATGAACAAGATTTTTGCTCCGCTCATTGTCTTTCTCCTCACCACGATTGTCCCGTCCGCCTCGGCGGCTGATTACGCCGCCCTGAAGGCGCGCGCGGAAAAGCTGTATGTCGAGAAATCGTATTCCCGCGCGAATCAGGTTTATGCCGCGTTGGCAGTGGACGATATTCCCGTCGAAGAGGCGCGCTGGGTGCAGTTCCGACTGGCGGACACCCAATGGCGATCCGAGGCGTCCACCCAAAAGGCGGACAATACCAAACTTGATCAGGCGCGGCAGGCCTTGCTCGTCATGGTTCGCGATGTGCAGCGCGAGGAGGAGAAGGATCGGGTGTGGGTGGAGATTCAGGAGTCGCTCGGCGATTTCCATTGGCTGAACCAGCGGCGGCGCAACTGGGGTCAGGGCTGGCAGTATTATCAGCAGGCGCTGAATTGGTGGGCCGGCGCACGGGCCGTCGATCTGGCCCGGGCACGTTACCTTGGCATCATCTGGAAATCGGCCAATCCGGGCGACAACAACCGCAACTACTACTACGGCTATTACGGCAACCAGCTTCCGCTTCCGGTCGCGCAGAACGTCGTGAAGATTGCCGTCACGAAAGAGGATCAGGCGCACGCGCACTACCTCCTGGCGATGGCATTACGCAATCAGGGCGGCACCTGGGAGCAGCGGGCGATGATTCCCGACGAATTCGCGGCGGCGCTCAAGCTCGGCAGGAAGACGGATTGGTACGACGATGCGCTTTACCAATATGCCCAGTGGATGGAGAGCCAGGGACGTATCATTCCCCTTGATAATGGCGGCTGGCGCAACGAACCGGATTACCCCAAGGCGCTGGAGATTTATCGTCGCCTGCTCAAGGAGTTCAAGGAAGGCGAAACCCGCTACTACCGTCAGGCGCAGAACCAGATTCGGAGCATCACTGCCGTGCAGTTGAACGTCAGCGTGTCACACATCTTTGTGCCCGGCTCTGAGATCCAGTATCACCTCAACTGGCGCAATCTGAAGCGCGTGGATCTGAAACTCTTCCCCGTGGACCTGACCCGCGCCGTGGATTTTCGGAAACTCGATGCCAACAACCGTCAATGGCTCCAGAGCATTGACCTTTCGCAACCCGAGGAACTGGCGTCGTGGACGTTCGACACCGAAGACAAGGGTGACCACCGGCCGGGCGCCAAACTGTTGCGACTCGAGCAGAAACTCCAACCGGGCGCTTATGTTTTGCAGGCCAAAGGCGGGAACCTCGAACGCCGAGAAATCGTGCTCGTGACCGACGCTTCGCTGGTGCTCAAGACCGCGGGCAAGCAGGCGCTCGTTTACTTCTGCGATGCCAACGATGGCGCGCCGATTGCCAATGCCACGGTCCGCGTCTGGCAGCAGTATCGCGATAATCGCCGTTACATCAGCCAGTCGTTCGACGCGAAGACGGATGCCGACGGGCTTGCAAAGATCACGCTCGGAGTGGATGAGCGGCATTCGGTCGAACTGTTCGCCGCCGCGATTTCAAAGGATCGACAGGCGTTTTCACTGGGGCGCAGTTATTATTCTCGGCAGGGTCATCAGAACTGGAAGATTTACGCCTACACGGACCGGCCGGCGTATCGTCCGGAGGAGAAGGTCGAATGGAAACTCGTCGCCCGCACCTACGACGGCCGGGAATACCACACGCCATCCGGGCAGGTTGTGGAGTTTCAGATCAACGATCCCCGCGGCACCAAGGTGCATGAGGGCAAGGCGTCGTTGAACGAGTTCGGCACGGCGTGGAGTTCGCTGGAATTGACGAAGACCACGCCGCTTGGTGAATACCGCGTGACGTTCTGGGATCAGGGTCGCAAGAACCCCATCGGGAGCGCCGTGTTGTTTCGGTTGGAGGAATACAAGCTGCCGGAGTTCAGGGTGAGTGTGAACACTCCCGAGGTGGACGGTCGCAAAAAGGCGTTTCGAATGGGTGAGCAGGTCGAGGTGACCGTGCAGGCCGATTACTACTTCGGCGGGCCGGTCGCGAACGCGGACGTCGAGGTGATTGTGTACCAGAAGAATTACTGGCAGCATTGGCCGCAACCGCGTGAGTTCCCCTGGTTTTACGAGGACATCGATCAAAACCAGAACCGCAACTATCGGGGTAATCGCGGCAGCCAGATCAAGCGCGAGACGCTCAAGACGGATGCGACCGGTGCGGCGAAGCTGACGTTCGACACGCCGCAGGGCACCGGCCAGGATTTTGAATACGTCATCGAGGCGCGCGTGACCGATGCCAGTCGGCGCGAGATTCGCGGCAGCGGTTCAGTGAAGGTCTCCCAGCAGCGCTATCGGGTGAACCTGCGTCCGACCCACAATCTGCATCGTCCCGGCGACAAGGTGACGGTTGAGGTGAAATCCCGCGACGCGAACAACCAGCCGTATCCGGCCGAGGGACTCATGCGGGTCACCCGCGATTTCTGGTGGGAAATCTGGTTGCGACCCGATGGCCGCGAAGTGAAGGGTGACGAGTTGAAGGCGCTCAAGTCCGATGGCGTGTTTCCGCCACCGGTCCAGCCGGGTCAACGTCCATGGCGGCTCAAGTTTCGCGGTTATCAGCAGGATGAAATCCTCACCCGCACGATCAAGACCGACCAGGAAGGCAATGCCGAACTGACGTTTTCGCCCGAACGCGAAGGTTACTATCGCGTCGCGTGGAAGAGCGAGGATGTCGTCCGCGAAAAACCGCGACTCACGCAGCCCATCACCGCCAACACGACGGTGTGGGTGGCGACGGGCAAGACGGTCGAGCTCGGCTACAACCACGGAGGCGTCCAGATCATCGTGGACAAGGACACGTTTCGCGTCGGGCAGAAGGCGCCGGTGATGATCAGCGTGCCGACCAATCAGCGCTACGTGCTCTTCAGCGTCGAGGCGGATGATCTGCACAGCTACCAGCTCGTGCGCCTGAGCGGCACGGTGAAACTGGTGGAGATCGACATCGCCGAACAACACGTGCCCAACGTGTTTCTCAGCGCGACGATGGTTGCTGATCGGCAGATTCACATGGACACCAAGCAGGTGATCGTTCCGCCGACGAAAAACTTCCTCACCGTTACCATTGAACCAGACAAGGAACAGTATCAGGCGCGCGAATCCGGCACACTTCGTGTCACCACGGTGGACCACAATGGAAAGCCGGTTCCCGCGGAAGTGTCGCTCGGGCTGGTCGATGAGTCGGTGTTCTACATCCAGGACGATTACGCCGGTGACCCGCGCAAACATTTCTTCGGCACGAAGCGCGCCCTTCGCATCCAGAACCAAAGCACGTTCAACCAGAAGAGTTACATGAAGCTGATTTGGGATGAGGAGAACAAACGAGTGCTGGATGAACGTTCGTATGAGCATTTGCTCGAACAGCGGCGGGCAGGCGTAGGGCAGTATGATCTCGAGGACATGCAGGCGGACAAATCGGGCATGCCCGGCGGCATGGGTGGGCGCCAACGCGACGCATACGCCGCCGCCGCCGCGGCCGAGTCGGCGCCAAGGGCGTTGGCGAGTGCCGTTGCAGCCACCGCAATGCCCATGTCTGCTCCCGCGGAACAGCAGATGTCCGCCCGCAAGATGAGCAGGTCGAAGGATGACGCCGGCGGACCTGGCGCGGGCGAACCCGCCGTGGTCGTACGCACGGATTTTCGTTCCACCGTGCTGTGGCAACCCGAGGTGGTCACGGACAAGAACGGTCAGGCGACTGTCAAGGTGAAGTATCCGGACTCGCTCACCGGCTGGAAGGCCACCGCGCGCGTTGTCAGCAAGGGCAACCAGTTCGGCATCGCGGAGACGACCACCCGCACGAAGCAGCCGCTGATCGTGCGGCTCCAAGCACCGCGCTTCTTCGTGGTCGGTGACGAGGTGACGGTTTCGGCCGTCATCAACAACAACACCGACAAGGCCATGCCGGTGCGCGGTGCCATTGAGGTCGATGGATTGAAACAGATCAGCGTCACTGTGAAAGATCAGTTCCCGGTCAGCAGTTTCATTCCGGAACCGATGGTTCCCGCGAACGGCGAATCGCGCATCGACTGGACTTACAAGGTCGAAAGGGCCGGCCCGATCCGCATCAAGGTGACCGGCCGGGGTTCGCGCCCGACCAAGCCAAAGGGGCAGGAGTTTGAGTTCTTCAGCGACGGGATGGAGAAGGCCTACGTCGCCCACGAACACGGGATCGAGAAGTTCGTCACCAAGGCCGGCAAGGTGCGCGGCAAAAACATTCGCATCGCCCTCGACATTCCGGTGGCACGAAAAAAGGAATCCACCTCGCTCACCGTGCAAATCACACCCTCGCTCGCCGTGACGATGCTCGACGCGCTGCCCTACCTGATCGATTACCCGTACAGCTGCACGGAACAGACCATGAGCCGTTTCCTGCCGGCGGTCATCACCGCGAAGACAATGAAGGACATGGGCCTTGCGCCCGAAGACGTGATGGGCCGGTTGTTTGGCGGCATTGAACCGGCCGCCGCGGGCGTGGCGCCCGGGTTGAAGAAGAAGAATGACCTGGCCGAACTCGACAAGATGGTGAAGGCCGGTCTCGACCGGCTCTACGGGTTTCAACACGGCGACGGCGGCTGGGGTTGGTGGAAGGAAGGCGACAGTGATCATTGGATGACCGCATACGTCGTCTGGGGAATGTCCCTCGCGAAGCAGGCGGGCGTCGCCATCAAGGATGATTCATTACGCCGGGGTGCGGCGTTTCTCGACAAACGACTCGTCGAGGAGGAGACCCGGCCCGACATGCAGGCCTGGATGCTCCATGCACTGGCGGTGTTCAAATCCGTGGAGCGCGGTGGCATGTCAAAGTTTGAAACCAGCGCCTTCGACAATCTCTGGAAGCAACGCGACCAGTTGAACGCCTACACCCGTGCGCTGTTTGCGCTCGCCGCGCATCACTTCAACAAGAAGCAACAGGCCACCACGCTCGTTCGCAATCTCGAAAACGGTGTCAAGATTGACAATCGGCCCGACGTGTCCGTCTTGGTTGAGGGAGCACCGAAAAACGCCGGTGTGATGGGAACCGCGCACTGGGGTGAGGACGGCGTTTACTGGCGTTGGAGCGACGGCGGCGTGGAGGCGACAGCGTTTGCCCTGCGCGCCTTGCTGACCATTTCGCCGAAGAACAAACTGATCGAACCGGTGACCAACTGGCTCGTGAAGAACCGGCGCGGCGCGCACTGGAGCAACACCCGCGACACGGCCATCGTCGTGCTGGCCATGAACGATTACCTGCGGGTGAGCGGCGAATTGAAACCGGACTTCGAATACGAACTGCTCGTCAACGGGAAGTCGATCGCGAAGAAGAAGGTCGAGGGCGCCGATGTGTTCAACGCCCCCAGCCGGTTCACGATTGACCCGGCGCTCATCCGCGATGGCGCGAACGACATCCGCATCCGCAAGCAGGGCGACGGTCCGGTCTATTTTGCGGTGGAAACAAAATACTTCAGCCTCGAGGAACCCATCCCCGCCGCCGGCAACGAGATCTTCGTCAAGCGCGAGTATTACAAACTCGTCGGCCGACCCACGCTGTTGAAGGGCTACGTCTATGACAAAGTTCCGCTGAAGGACGGCGAGACGGTGAAGAGCGGCGAACGCGTCGAGACCGTGCTGACCATCGAGGCGAAGAACAACTACGAGTATCTGCTGTTCGAAGACCTGAAGCCCGCCGGCTTCGAGGCGGTGCAGATTCGCAGCGGTGAATCGATGTATGCGAAGGAGTTGAAAAGCGGCGCGGTCGATCGGAAGTTCAGCGGGGGAGGTAATCAATCATCAGTGAACATTGGTCAGAAGCAGGTGCCCGTGGCCCGTGGACCACAGCGGATTCGTCGGGTATTACCCAATGCAAGAGTGGCCGCCGCTGCTCCGGCACAACTGATCATCGCGCCGCCACCGATTCCCGGCAGGGACCGCACCGACTACACCGGCCGAAACCGTTGGGTGTATCAGGAACTGCGCGATCGCAAGGTGGCGATGTTCCTCGACAAACTGCCCGAGGGCGTCTGGGAAATCCGCTACGATTTGCGCGCGGAAGTGCCGGGCAAGTTCCACGCGTTGCCCGTCCTCGGCCACGCCATGTACGTCCCCGAGATTCGCTGCAACGGCGCGGAACTGCGGTTGAAGGTGGTGGATTGACTAGAATTTCGGCATTGTCACAAATGAATAGGAGCCACGCGGATGGCGCTACTTTTGTGTGCCGCAAACAAATTCAAGGCCTGATTAAGAGGGGGTCCTCGGAGCTTTCCAATATTCGGTAACGCTTTCGTCCCATCGGCGTTTCATACTCAAGGGTTTGCTGCTTTTGGTCGTAGCCCCAAATAGCCATAAAATCAGTGTGTGTAACGGCACTCGGCCATTGCAATGTCGTGACCTGTCGTTTGTCTTTGAGCGAGTGCCGATCAAATACCACTATCTCGTAAGTCCTAGCCTCGCGATCTCCCTTCTTTTGGCGGGCAATTTCACCTTCAAAATCTACAATTCTAAAAGCGATCCAGTATGGCGTGTCTTCAATCTTGAAGAAGTAGTGCCAACGATCGACCCAGGCACAATTAATATCCAACCACGGGAGCCGTGTAGCAACTTTTGACCAATCCTTGGCCAGGGCTGATTCATCTGGAAGAGGAAACAGTTCAAGGGCAAGGCTGGGACGAAA
>CALBIE010000255.1 GCA_937893495.1 uncultured Verrucomicrobiales bacterium
TTCAGTTATGTATATCTATTTAACGCCCAGCACACTAGAGGGATGTTTGAACCTTACACGCCAAACAATACCTGTTTTCTTGTTTTCCAAAAGACCGGCAAACCTACAAAAGAAACTTGGTTTTACAATGTCCAAGGCGATGGCTCATCGCTGACAAAGGCGCGAAAGTTTGGCCCGCAATTTCGCAACGACTTCCCAGACGTTTTGAAAAAATGGCCGAAACGCCAGACCGCTGACGGCGTGGCGTGGCGCGTGCCTGTTGAAAAAATCATCACCAACGGCTACAACCTTGCACCCGCCAGCCTCGGACTTGTCGAGACGGAAAAAACCGATCACGCCGAGCCGGAGGAAATTCTTGAGGCTGTGGCCGTGAAGGAGCAGAAAATTTTGGACATCGTTGCGGAAATGCGGGAACTCTTGACGGAGGAAACGCCAAAGTGAAGTCGTGGCAAACAAAGACGCTTTCCGAGATTTGTGAAATTGAGCGTGGTGGCTCACCGCGCCCGATTGATAGCTACCTTACCGATAGCCCAGACGGAATTAACTGGATCAAGATTGGGGATACAAAAAACGTCAACAAATACATCACAAAAACTGCGGAAAAAATACTGCCGGAAGGAGCAAAGCGCTCGCGCATGGTCTATGAGGGCGATTTTATATTGTCCAACTCAATGAGTTTCGGGCGGCCTTACATAATGCAAACCACAGGCTGCATACATGACGGCTGGCTGGTTTTGCGCCAGCCGAAGTTAGATCAAAACTACCTCTATCACGTTTTGAGTTCGGACTTCGTTTTTAGACAATTTGATCGCTTGGCAGCAGGAAGCACCGTCCGAAATTTGAATATTGGTTTGGTAAAGGGCGTAAAGATTCCGTTTCCTCCACTCCCCGAACAGAAGCGCATGGTGGTGCGAATCGAATCGCTGACAAGTCGTTCTCAAAAATTGCGGGAATTAAATGCGTCATTGGTTGAAGACATGACCCGCCTCCTGCGCGCTGAATACAAACGCATCACCGAGGACGCACCGACCAAGCCATTTAGCGACGTGGCAAAACTCGTCCGCCGCTGGGTCAAAACCAAGCCCGACCAGAATTATCCAGAGACCGGCATCCGCAGTTTTGGCAAGGGAACGTTCCACAAACCCGCGCTCACGGGCGAACAGCTTGGCACGAAACGCATTTGCCGCATCAAGGCGGGCGACCTTGTGTTTATGAACGTGTTCGCCTGGGAAGGTGCAATCGCCGTCGCGCAGCCGGAAGACGATGGCCGGGTGGCCTCGCACCGTTTTATGATGCACGAAATTTTGCCGGATCAGGCGACCGCAGAATTTCTGTGCTACTACTTTCTGACCGAACGCGGCTTGGAACAAATCCGGGGTGCATCACCCGGTTCAGCCGGCAGAAACCGGACGCTGGGCATCACGAAGCTGGAAAGAATCCCCGTGCCAGTGCCGCCCATCGAAGACCAACGCCGGTTCGCCAAATTGCGGAAGCTCCATTTTCAATTGCAGCGGTTGCATAAGGAGGCGGAAGCGGAGTTGGCGTCGTTCACGCCCGCGCTGCTGGCCAAAGCCTTCCGGGGAGAATTATGAACTATCGCGGATCATATCGTCATTTGCTTCGCAACGGTAAGTCAGCCCTGCTCGCGGCAATCGAAATCTATAACAAACCCCGCATCGAATATCGCGACGAATGCTTCGTGATCCTTCTGCTTAATGCCTGGGAGCTTTTCCTGAAGGCAATCATTTCAAAGAACGGAGGCACAATCTTTTATCGAAAGCGGAGAAACGAAGCCTATAAAACACTGTCCTTGGATGATGCGCTCGTGAAAGCAGAGAAATTCTTTCCAGCGAAGATTCCGCTGCTTGCAGTCCGTCGGAACTTGGACTTGTTGAGCACATATCGCGATAACGCCGTGCATTTCTACAACGAGTCTGAGTTCGGCGTCATCGTTTATGCGCTTGCCCAGACTTCCATCGTCAACTTCAAAGACCTCTTGCTTGACGTGTTCTCCCAAGATTTGGCGGACGAAATTAACTGGTCACTGCTTCCGCTCGGCGTAAATCCGCCCGTTGACCCAATTGATTACATAGCCGGAAAAACCAAAACCACCGGCCCGAAAAGCGACGCGGTTCGGCACTTCCTTCGCGAGATTCAGTCAGCGGCAGATGAAGTTGATAGAGCGGGCGGGGACACTGGCCGAGTCTTAACAATCTTCAAAGTGAAGCTTGAATCCACGAAGAAGATCGAGAAAGCAGATGTCTTGGTTGGTGTGTCCAAGCCAGGGGAATCGACAGGCCCGCTGACGGTGGTCAAGAACGTCAATATCAATCCAAACCAAAGCCATCCATTTCGCCAGAAAGATGTCATCAAACAAATCGCCAGTTTGCATGGCATCGCATTTACGACTCATGTTTTTACCGCTGTCGCGTGGAAGTTTAAGCTAAAATCAAAAGATCAATATTGCTGGCAAGCCGTTGAAGGATTGCTCACGAAGTATTCACCGGGGGCAGTCGAGTGGTTTCAGAATTTGACTGCGAAAGAAATCAACGGCGCTCTAAATGATTACCGGGAGCATCTGCGCGCAAGGCGAAAAAGAAATGCAAAATAATTTCACTGCGCCTTATTTGGACGAATAGTAGCGGTTGCATCAGGAGGCGGAAGCGGAGCTGGCGGCGTTCACCCGTCCTCCGAAGCAATTCTGCGAAGGGTGGACGCCGCTTCACTGTCCGCACTCCGAGTGGCGTCAGATCTTTCCGCTCGCCGGAACATCGCGCGTTGAAGCGGAATAAATTCCGCGCTCCCATCGGAGGTTGCGGTCTATTACGAATCCAGCGGCGCGGAACAAGTCTTTGATGTTGGCCAGTTGCGCCTGCGCTTTTGCGTCACGAAACAGGGCGGGCCGCCAGTCAATGTTTGGTTTGATTCCTGGACGGCACGGTTCAACGGATCTGGATTTGAGTTCACGTGGAGCGAGTTGATGTTCCGTCCGGAAGTGTGTTTGAACAGAGTGTTTTCATGAAAGTTGGGATGGCATGGCCGCGTGTGACGGCGCGTTCTGCACCGGCGACCGCATTCGTCGCGCGTCCGATCAATTGGCAACGGCCGCATCAGATCCTGAACAAACGCCGGTCACGCTTGCCGTCCACCGATCACCCGCCCTTTTTCTTGCCCGCCTTTTTGCCCTTCTTCTCTCCGGCCTTCTTCTTTGTCCCGGGCTTCGGCAACACGTTGGCACGCTTGGCCCAATCCAATCCGGCGGTGCCATTGAACGCGGTGAAGGTTTCGATATTGACGGGAATCTGCCTCAGCTTTTCAGCCGCAGACAGGAAACTTTGTTGGACCCAAACCAAATCTACCCATCCACCGTCATGACGGTTTCCTGACGCGGCGCGATCCGGCCAGCCTTGATTGCCCCTCCCTGAATGACCGCGATCAGATTCTGACGATTCTCCAGCAGGGAAATGTCGGCAATCACATCGCCATCGACGACCAGCACGTCGGCAAGCTTGCCGGCTTCCAACGTGCCAAACTCGTCCGCGCGCCCCATGATCTCCGCGCCGGTTTTTGTGGCGCACGTGATGGTTTCCAGCGGCGTGAAACCAACGACGTTGGTGAAATAGCTCAACTCCTTTGCGTAGTCACCGTGCGGGTTCCAGCCAAACCCGTAATCCCCACCCATGCCAACGCGACCGCCCGCGCGCAATATCCGCAACGCACTCGCCGCGCCGCCATCCAGCGTTTCCTGATGCCCGTCGATCACGCGTTGGGACAATCCAAATTCCGGGCCGCGTTCAACACTCACCTTTTCAAAGTATAAGGCCGGCACCACCGGCACATCACGTTTCAGCAACAACTCAAGGCCTTCGTCGTCGATGAACGTGCCGTGTTCGATCGTATCGTAACCCGCCCGGAGCGCGTTCTTGATTCCCTCGGTCGCACGACAATGCCCGGTGACCTTCATGCCGTGATTATGCGCCGTCTGAACCACCGCGTGCATTTCATCAAACGTCATGCAGAGCGTATGATGATCGTTCACATCCGGCGCCGCCGCATCGCCGGTCGGGTAGGTCTTGACCCATTCCGCACCGTCTTTAACCAGGGCTCGCACAGCCTTCCGCGCGTCTTCAATGCCGTTGATGATGAACACGAGCCCTTCCATTCCAATTTTTCGAAACTCGGGATTCCAATCCATCAGACCACCCGCCGAGCAGATTTCACGTCCGGAAGTGCTCAGCCGCGGGCCGGGAATCAGATCGCTTTCAATCGCGGTTCGCAACCAGACATCAACATTGAACAGGCAACCGCCCGAGCGCGCCGCCGTGTAACCACATTCCAATGCCAACCGGCAATTGACCGACGAAAGCAGCGAAACGTATTCCACCGGATACTTGATATCGAGATCCTCCAGCGCCCGGATGTTGAAATAGGTCGCGTGAAAATGCGCCTCCACCAATCCCGGCATGATGGTGCCACCTGCGGCATCGATGCAACGAACATCCTCCGGTGTTTCCGGCGCATCCAGCTTCGCTCCGGCGTATGCGATACGCCCGTCCCTGATGACGACACAGCCGTCCGGAATCGGCGACGCACCCGTCCCGTCGATGAGTGTTCCATTCGTTATCAGGGTCGCGCCGGATTCCGTCTTCATGCTGTTCAGGCTACCACGCCTTCCCTCCTCGTGTCTTTAATCTTAACCATTCACCAGCGGAAAAACTCAAGTGAACAGCGACAGGACGAGCATGAAAATGACAGTCATCCTGGACTGGTGTTTCTCCAAACGTGCCCTTGTTTCGAGTGATTGAATGTGCTGAACTCCTGGCCATCGATTAGGGACAGATTCTTTAGATCCGTTAACTAATATGAACTACTTTGCTCTGATTGGAGACGTGCAGTCGGGACCATTTAACGCGTCTCAATTACGTGAAAAACTGGACTCGAAAGAGATCTCTGGGGAAACTTTTGTCTGGTGCGAGGGAATGGCGGACTGGGTTCCGTTGCAACAGGTCGATGAACTCAGAGATCTGATAGATCCCGCTCGTGAGAAGGATGAAACTGTCCCGGCACCCGAACGGGAAACCAGTACCAGCAGCGCGGAGGAAGCGGGGACCATAGTGCCGAAAGCCGTCTCCAATACGGCCTCAAAGAAAAATTCTTCTGGCGGAGTAATGGACAATCTCCGCAAGGGTGCCGAGATCGCCAGGAAACAGGCCGCCCTCAAGACTCTGGAACTGACTGAATTACGAACGGCCTATGCCGAGGTGGGTCGGCTGACGATTGAATCGGGGACCGGAGAGGATCAGTTTGCGCGCGATTTGCAGCAGGTGGATGAGCTCGACAAAAAGAACACCAGTCTTCAGCAACCTGAACCGGACGATCCGAATGCCTCTCTGACCGACAAGGCAAGGCGAACTGCGACGGCCGCGAAACGCCGGGCCGAGTTGGAGGCCAACCGGATCAAGCAACGGCAGATCACCGGCGATATCGGCAAAAGAGTTGTGCTCGAAGGGATCGCCATCGCCGGTACGGAGAGCGCGGTGGCGCGGGCGGCCGACATCAACGCCCAGATCGAGTCACTGCAGAATGAGATCAACCAGATTGGAGCCGGAGCCTCTGCCTGGGTGCGTCATCCCATGTTGGTGGTCGCCGGACTGGCCATCCTCCTTGGCGGCGGATTCTTTTTGTTCCGCGGTGGAAACAAACCATCCGCTCCGAACTACGCGGCAGCGGATACGGCTTACGAAGAGGAGCGGCGGGAACAGATGGCCGAGCAGAAAGCGCAGGAGGAGAAGTGGAAGAAGGAGGACGAGGCACGTCGCAAGGAGCAGGAGGCAGTGATGCGGAAACTCAACCCGTCCCGTCCGGCCGCTCCGCCGACACAGAACAATAGCGGGCGCAATACCGCCCGTGAGGCGGCAGCCCAACGCCAGCAGGTGGAACAGGCGAATCGCAATGCGCAGATTGCCAAAAATGCCCGCGCCCGCACCGTCTCGGCTGATCCGCTTTTCACCGCGGCGGATTTCTCAAATCTCCATGCCTTGACCCGCACGTTCTACCGTACCACGAAACCGACGAATCCGCGTAACCTGACCGAGCACCTGATGGCCCGGATTTCCGACGCGGGCTTCGCCCGGATTCAAAAGGCCCGCAAGGCAATGCTCGCTGGCAGCCGGGGGCACGCTGAAGCCGTCGCCGTGTTTTCCGAGGAGTTCAACCAGGTGATCCAAGGAGAACTGATCCACAACGAACAATTGTTCCGGGCGATGCCGTTGTCGCCGGAAACCAAGGAACTGCTGGCGGAGGTGAAACTTGGTCACAGCCAGAAATTTATTCCCCATCTCAATCGGATGCTACTGGAGGATGCTTTCCCCGGTGAGATCAAACCACGCATCCGGCAGGCGGTGAAATTTGCCACTCAGCGGGCGGCGACGGCACCTGTTGAACTCGCGGCCTTCAAGACGAAGGAACGAAAAGAAGAGGCGGACTATCAGGCAAGGGAGCGGGCAAAGCTCGCAATGGAGAAAGACACGGTTTCGCTGATGCAGGCCTTGATTCAGGAAATGATGAGTTTCGACAGCAATCAGGATCAGGCTCTGGAGGCGACGGAGTTCCGCCGGTGGTGGCAACGCTCGAGTTTTGCAAACCACAAAATAACCGGATCACGCCAGGGATTCCTGTTCCGGCTGCTCGATGCGGACCAGAACGGTCGGATCTCAATACGCGAGTGGGTCACGCTCGATCGAGCCGAGTTGGTGATTCCTTTCGCAGTACGGGACGTCAATCAAGATCTCCAGATCTCCGAACTCGAATTCCGGACGTATGCCACCGCGAATATCGGCGGGGGTGGTGAACTTGGACTAAAAATCACGCTTGAATCCTTTCCAAGCCGAGATTTCGACGGCGACGGTGTCTTGTCCGCAAACGAATGGATGTTGAGCGCGAACATGAGCGCGAACAGTCGGACCGGGACCCCGCTCTATGTCATTCGCTGGGGCAGGAAGATGCGGGAGTTTCCGGTCCGGTTGAAATTGGAGGACTCCTCCTTCAGGCGGGTCGACAGCGATAAGAGTGGCTCGGTCGATTTGGCGGAATTCACGAGAAATTTTGGTGACCGGGTCACCGGCCCCCCGCTCGGCATCGATTCCCCGGCCCGTTACAAGTCCCGTCTTGGCGGTGATTCGCATCGCGGTGAATGGGAGGATTCTTATGCCAAGCGAAAGAAGTCCCCATTGTTGTCGTGGCACGAGCTTTGGTTTGTGAAAATCGATCAGAATGCCGACGGCAGGATCACGTTTGAAGAATGGCTGGGGCACAAAAACCTGTCCGCAAGCGACAGAAAATTCATGGAGGACGATTTTGCGGCGGCATTGGTCTATGTGCCCAGGACTGCCAAGATCGTGGCCGACAAAGTCCGCGCAACCCTCCTGTATGCGCTGTCCAAGGGATTGGTCACCGCGCAGCTGGGCGGCACGGACAAAGAACTTTTCCTCCGGGTCCGGAAAACAGATCTCGTGAAGGGCATGGATCTTTATCTTTCCCTGCAGGAGGGCGGAATTCTGATTCCCGGAGATCCGGAACTTCCCCGTTTCGCCATCAAGGAGTTTGGCGGCTATGCCCATCGCGTTCTCCCCATGTATGCGCGCGACGAAGGCGAGGAGATCGAAAACCCGACACGTTATGACTGGCATCTCCGCGTGGTGCAGTTGGATCTGGGCAAAGGCGCACCGAAAGAGCTGACGGAATTCACGCTGAATACCAAGAGCGTCAACGAATTGGGCGCGCTGTTCGGCGTGGCACCGACTTCGATACGGCAGACCACAGCGGCCTTGCTGGCACTCGCCTACGCCAACGAGAAGCTGACCAAAGAGGATGTGGAGGTGCATGGCAACGCATTTCCGCAGGAATTCAAGCTCAACGGCTGCGATGTTCATATCCAACCCTACTTCGACCATTATTTTTCCAGGGCGGTTAGTGAGGCCACGCAGTTCCGCACGCAGCCTGAGGCCTATCTGAAAACAGAATCCGATCGGGTAAAGGGGCACATGGATTGGGGAAAGATGAAGTACGGCTGGGACCTGTTTACCCCAATCCTGCCCGCGAAACTCGCCAACGCATTGACGCACAGATGACATCCCTTCATTCGTGAAAGAGTCCGCACCGATACCCATTGGTTCCGAAGCATGAGCGACCCCGGACAATTCTCTCTCGTTGCGGGTCAGACCGTGGGCGATGAACGATTTGTTTTGCGGGAAATTCTTGGGGAAGGCGGCATGGGCGTCGTCTGGCTGGCCGAGGATCGTCACTTGTCCGAACTCGTTGCCCTGAAGTTCCTGCCGGAGGAATGGCGCAACCGCCAGGCTGAATTGGAAACCCTGCGGCGCGAAGCCAGCAAGGGCCATCGGCTTTCCCATCCCTGCATTGTCCGCATCCATGATCTGTTTCTGGCAACCGGCGAAATCCCCTTCATTTCGATGGAGCACGTGTCCGGCAACAGCCTGGGCGCACTTAAGTCGCAGCAACCGGAAGGCCGCTTTGGCTGGGAGGAATTCAAACCCTTCCTGAGGCAACTCGTCGCCGCCCTGGAATACGCCCACCGGCAGAAAGTGCTGCATCGCGATCTTAAGCCGGCGAACATTATGATCGCCGATGATGGCTGCCTGAAACTGGCCGACTTCGGACTCGCCGCCACGCTGCACGAAGCCGGCCATCTCCAAACCTCCGACCTCGGAATCAGCGGCACACTTCCCTACATGAGTCCGCAGCAACTCGACGGCATGCATCCGAGTCAGGCGGATGATGTCTACTCGCTCGGGGCGACGATCTACGACCTACTTACCGGTAAGCCGCCCTTCCACACCGGTGATCTTAAACATCAGGTTCGCAATCTTGAACCCGTCCCGATCATTGAGCGCCTCCGACAAAGAGAACTGACTTGTGATATCCCGTCCTCGGCGGCCGCGGCGATCATGGCCTGTCTGAACAAAGATCCGGATGGGCGTCCGGGCAGTGCCGGCGAATTGTTGGACAAACTCGGAGTCGAAAGGCTCTCCGGGTTTGGAAGTGATGATGTCAGTGCCAGGGCCAAGCCGGGTTCCAGTCTGCTGAACCGGCTGCGGGGAACTGCCGAGATCGCCCGGCAACAGGTTCTCGTCAAGAAACTCGAGATCGTCGATCTTCGTGAAGCCCTCCGGACGATTGGCGAAAAAGTAGTCGCAGCCCCATCCCCACCCGAACGATTTGCAACCCGCGTGAAATCTTTCCAAGTCATCGAGGCGGAGATCGGCGACTTCCGATCTGATCATGCCGACAGTGCCGATGCGGGAATCGCTTCGATTGCGAAGAACGTGGGGCGTGCCGCAAAAATCCATGCCGAGATCGAGACGCGGCAGCTTCGCCGCAGGCAGCTACTCGTTGAAATCGGGATCATGGCTCTCGCCGAACCAGCGGGAATTCCTGACCTCAGTGAGGCACTGGAAAAGGCCAGGGCGATCGAGCAAAAGATTGCAGCTGCCCTCGCCGAGATTACTCGCATTGGAAGCACGGCAAATCCATTTACCCAGCAACCGCTCACCGCTGTCATCACCTGTGCCGCAGTCGCGCTACTGCTGTATTTCATCTGGCCGGTTCAGGATCCGCAAATCGCCCATCGGCCGGAACCGCACGCTCCCGTCGAACCCGTGCAAATCCAGATCGAGGAATCCATCGAAGCGGTCCGCCTTCGATGGGAGCATGAACGGTCGAAACGCCGGGAAGCCGACCGGAAAAAGCAAGAGGTCAAAGAGGCTGAAACCCGCCGAAAACTCGCCGCCGAACGCCTGCTGAGTCGCCAGGAGGAGGAAAAGAAGAACCAATCGGCCACTCGCCAAAGTCGGGCTGAGCTAGCGGATAATCTTTTCACGGCCCTGCGCTTCGCCCCTGATTTCCGGTTCAGCCGCTCGCTCCAGCGGGCGGGGATCACCGCCGAACTTCGCGGCGAACATGCGGGCGAGATTTCCAAGCTCTATCGCGAAAAATGTTGGTTGGAGCTGATCAATCTGGTGCTGAATACCGATCATGCGGAGTTACCGGATGCCGCCGACATCGAGGACGCCGTCGAAGCACTGAAGGAGCAGGGCTTCTTCGTTCTCGCCCGCATGAGCATCTTCAATCGCTCGCAACAGCCGCTGTTTCTTGTGACGTTCAGCGCCAAGCACCAAGGATATGTCAATTTCGATTACCGCTGGGAAGTCCACCCCGACAATATTGGCTATACCCAGAAGTGGAGTCCGTCTGACGGGAGGGCCCTGATCGTGGTCTCCGACACCACCTCAATCGCCAAGGCAATGAAGTCCTTGCAGCATTACTATCAAACACAGAAGTCTCTGCTCATTCAAAAGCGCAAGCTTGGGGAACTCGACGATGAAAAGTTTCGCACCGCCCTTACGACAGTGGAGAACTCGGTGTATGCGAGTGTGCAGAAGTGGATTCAGCAGAAATAGTTTGAGGGAATCCTGGAGCGGGTTAAATAAAACTGTAGTCACATGAGGCAAACCAATTCACGGCGTCTTGGTGAATCACCCGAATCCAAATCAAGGCCACCTGTTACGGATTCAGCCGGCGGCGTATCAGGCCCGGCCCGATTTGCTCCAACGCGCCTTTGCAGTTCCTGATTGTCACCTGCACCTCGGGACCGACGGTGCCGTATTCCTGCGAAACTCTGTTGAAAGTGCAGTTGCTGAAATCGATCAGGCGCGTTTCGTCTCCGGCGACAAAACGCGCATTGGTCAGACGGGAATTCGTGAAGTTGAAGTACGTGCCGGTGATGCTGCTGACGTTGTTCAACGTTTCATTCTCCAGCGTCAGCGGCGGCGTGGCCACGGATTCACCCGGCCGACGGTTCAATCCGTCCGCGACCGCTTTGTTGTCATACACGATGGACAGCGAACAATTCTCATAAGTGTTTCCGTAAAACTTCGCGATCCCCGTCCGGGTCTTGTAGCCGACCTTGCCGCCGGTGTAGTGGTTGTTCCGAAACGTGTAGTTGTGCGGTCTGCCGTGAACCACCACGTTGTTCTCGAAGACGTTTCCTTCAAACAGCAGTTCACTGCCGGCGCAAATCACCAGGTCGCCGGCCAGGTTGCCCTTGAACCGGTTGTTGCGAAACACCACATCCTGCATGAACTCCCAGCCGTCTTCAAAATCAACTCCATAGCCCGGCGCCGTGCCGCCATTGCCTTC
>CALBIE010000256.1 GCA_937893495.1 uncultured Verrucomicrobiales bacterium
CTTGCTGAGGCGCAACTCGGCTGGATTCACCTGTCCACCGGAGTCCTCCTCCGCGCCGAGCGTGAGGCCGGAGGGGTGAACGCCGCCACCATCGAGGAGTTCCTCGCTGCTGGAAAGTTGGCGCCCAATGAAATCGTTGTGACCTTGCTCAAGGACGCGATGGAAAAGGCCACCCGCACGACCGGCATGAACAATTTCCTGCTGGATGGATTCCCCCGCTGCCTGGCCAATGTGGATTCATGGTACGAGCTCTTCGGTCGGGAAACAGAGCTTCCAAAAATGTTGTTCTTTGAGTGCCCTTACGAAGTACTCGAGAAGCGCATTCTGGGCCGTGCCAAATTCACGGGGAGAAGCGACGACAATGTTGAGAGCATCAAGTTGAGGTACGACACCTTCAAGGCGGAGACGCTACCCATCGTTGAGCTTTTCCGGGGCAAGAACAGGTGCGTTGAAATCGACACCAGCCAAGGCCGGCAAGCCGTCTATGCCCTCGTCGAAGGCAACCTCGCGGAGCACACCGACAAGGAGATGGCCGCCAAACCGCTCACCGAAAAAGCTGAGATGCTGCTCGGTCTGCGACCCTGGCCCAGGAAGAAGATATGAGGTGGTGCCGGGCGAAAGCCTGCGGGGCCTTTCCGCCTCTGAAGGGTTACGGAGATTCCTCGGCTGTGATCGCGATGGCGAGCGACGCGGGCAGCATGGCACAGGCGGGTGCGGATGCGCATTTCATGGAGTGTTGCTTCGTCTGCCGGTGTTCAAACTATAGCGCTTCGACCTCAGTGAAGTAGGCACCGCCAGCCTCCCCCTGTTGGTCGTAAAGCCAGGTGCGAAGTTCGGTTTTTCCAGCCGGGAGATTCAACTCGAAAACGACGCCCTTGGTTCCAGGCTCGACGGCGGATTCCTTTTCCTGACCGGCGATTTGGACCTTGGCGCGAATCGCTTTGACGGGCTTGTCAGCCGCGATCGGCAATTGGCGGAGAGTGAATCGATAGCGTCCCGCCTTTTTGACATCGACGATCCACGGGCCGGTGACGCGCGGCAGGCGGTTGATCTCGCCGAAATTCCACGGCGGATTCCCGGTCGGCATATACCAGTCCTGCGAACAGAGGATGGTCGGGTTGTCCGCAAGATTGCCGAGGTCAATCGCGACGGGCGTCATGCGGGGCGAAACGGAATCCCAAAACGGGGAATAGAGGCCCCGCAGTCCGGCAACCACATTCGGATTGGTGGCGGAAATCTCCTTGCGTTGGGCCGGGTCCTTTTCCAGATCGTAGAGTTCCTTCCCATCGATCAGGCGCCAGCGATCTTTCAGCACACAGGTGTATTCCCAGGCCCTGGGCGCTCCCCTGAAGTAGGGTCCACCTTGAAACTGAACAACCAGATGATCGCGATGCGCCGGTGCGTCCGCATTCTTCAGTTGCGCGGCAAAGGAGATGCCATCGGGGTGATGAGAACCGGGAACCGGAATCCCGCACAGATCCGCCAGCGTCGGCAAAACGTCGATGTGCGCGGCGAGGGACGTGACGTCGCGACCACCGACCAGCCCACCCTTGGACCAATGAATGAAGAACGGCACCCGGTGTCCGCCTTCATAGACGGACGATTTCTTGCCGCGCATGCCGGCGTTGAAGCCCATGACGGCCTCGCTGTTGAGTTTGTCCTTTCCGAACTCGGCACCGTTCGCCGTGCCGTTGTCGGTCATGAAAATGAGGATGGTGTTGTCCACCAGGCCGAGCTTCTTCAATCGTTTGCGAAGCAGGCCAACGTTGTAATCGATGTTGGCGATCATTCCGTAGAAGTTCGCCCCCTGGCTCCAGGTCGCTGTCGTTCGATAAGGCGCCGCCCACTTGGGATCCACCCGATACGGTCCGTGGGGCGCGTTGGGCGCCAGGTAGAGAAAGAACGGTTTGCCTTTGTTCGCCTCGATAAAATGCGTCGCCTCGGCGAACCACACGTCGGTGCAATAACCCTCAAACTTTTCGAACTTCCCGTTCCGTTCGTAGGTGTCGTCGAAGTAATCATTGCCCCAGTAATCCGACGCCTGACCCACACCGCCGCAACGGTGCCAGACGACGTCCTGAAAACCGCGGTCCTGTGGTCGATGCGGCGCGTTGTCACCAAGGTGCCACTTACCCACCATGCCGGTGGCGTAGCCGTTGTCCGCGAAGACGTTCGCAATCGTTCGCTCATCGGTGTGCAGCATCGTTCGGCCACTGCTCGTGCGATAAGCGCCGGTGCGCCCGGGATAGCGCCCGGTCATCAGCGCGGCGCGAGTCGGCGTGCAAAACGAGCTGACGTGGAAATCCGTCATTCGGACGGATTGCGCGTGCAGTTTATCCAGATTCGGCGTCTTCAGAATGGGATTCCCGTGGCACGACAAATCCCCGTAACCCTGATCGTCGGTCATGATCAGAATGACGTTTGGTTTGCTCGGCACGGCCAGCGCAACGCCTTGGCTGGCAATCAAGATTGCCGCCAGCAGATGTGAAATGGACATCGTCATGGATGTGATAATTGCAGTGTGGAAAAGCAATTATCAGAATCGCCGGTTTGTTGATACAAAATCCCATTCCAGACCCATTGTCAAAACCGTGGCCTTGCAACCAGCGAGAACCAGCTCATCTTCATCCTTGGAATAATCGAAAGGTGTTACTCGACGATATGTAGCCGCAGGTTCGGACACCTACGCATTCCCGATTTCACCCCACATCGGCTCGAGGTCCCGGTCCTTTAATGCCATTTTTCGAACTTCCCCCTTGGGTCCGCGTTGGCAAGCCCGCTCCAGCCACGATTTTGCCGCAACCACGTCCCCCAACTGGCAGCAGTAGCAGGCCAGATTGTATGGGATGATGAATTCGTCCGGAAACTTTCCGAAAGCGGGCAGCAGCTTGTCCATTGCCTCTTCGGTCCGTTTCAGTTCATGCAGACAATAGGAACGATCCACCCAACCGGTCGCGCGCTGCGGTGCGCGCTCAATGATTCTTTCCGCAACAGACAGGGCAGAATCCCACTGATGACCCTTGGCATAAATCCGCCAATCCAGTTCAAGCACTTCGGGATGCTGACGTGACTCTCCCTTGATGCCCTCGAGTTCACCCCGCGCTTCCTCCAGGCAGTTCATGTCAATCCAACCGCTAGCGGCATTGACGTAATGTAGCTCAGGATAGTCCAGCGGCATTGCGCAGAAGGGATAAATCCTCCCCGGCGGAAATGCAAAATACTTTTATCGTTCGCCAAGTCAGGTTATCAACCTTGTGCTTGCTTATGCCGCACTATCAACGTCGCCACGTTTGCTGTTTCTTTATTTTGCTATTCGCCTACGCGAGCACGATCTCCGCTACGCGCGCGGCGGTCGCATCGACGCTTTCCGAACTTCGAGTCCGCCTGAAGGGAAGCATCGAGCACCCGCGCTTCCATCGCGCTCAATTCGGAGTCAAGGTCATATTCCTTCCAACTGGCAAAACCATCTTTGACCACCAATCGGACAAACTCTTCCGCCCGGCATCAAACGCCAAATTGTTCACGGGGGCATTTGCCCTCGATAAACTCGGGCCAGCCTTTCGCATCCAGACCTCTGCCTACGCCTCTCGCAAGCCCGCCGCCAATGGTAAACTAAACGGAGACTTGATCCTTTACGGTCGCGGCGATCCTACGTTTTCCCCGCGCTTCCATTCCGGTGACGTTCGCAAACCATTTCAGAGATTTGCCCGAGCGATCGTGGTCGCCGGAATCAAATCGGTCTCCGGTGATATCGTGGCGGACGAAAGCTATTTCAACATCGAACCCTTCGGCAGTGGTTGGGTGTGGGACGATCTGCGTGAAGCTTATGGCGCCGAAATATCAGCACTCAATGTTAATGACAATGCCGCCAGCATCACTCTCCTTCCGGGCACCACCGTCGGAACCGCTGCCCGCGTTTCGACGTCGCCGGATTTGCTTCCCATCCAGATTATCAATCGGGTTGGTACTCATCCCATCGGAACACCGGAGCGCATCGTCCAGCACTGGCCATTTCTCGAAAGCCGCATGACTTTCGCCGGCACGCTCGCCCGCGACAGCAATGGCCGAGTTTTCTCCATCACCGTCCGGCGCCCGGCTCACTGGTTCGGTCAGATGCTGGCTCGCGAATTGAAACTGCTGGGGGTCGTAATCGGCGGCAAGGTCCACGCCGTCAACTGGACTGAGCGTCTGTTGAATCCGTTGCCATCGGGTCAATTGGAACATATCAGTTCCGTAGCCGCACCTCCGTTGCTCGAGATCATTCGGGTCATGATGAAGGATTCCGTAAATCTCTACGCAAATCTAATGCTCCTGCAGGCCGCCGGTCCACCAACGGAGAACGGAAAAGACGCGGAACGATGGGCGCTCGAACAATTGCAACAGTTTCTCCTTCTCGCGGGCGTTGAAAGCGGTGCTGCCGATCTCGATGATGGTAGCGGCCTTTCGCGCCGCACGCTCGTTTCACCATCGGCCGTCGTCCGATTACTGTCCTTCATGTCCGAACACCAATACGCAAAGGAATTTGCCAGTACACTGGCCATTGCCGGTCAGGACGGAACTCTGGCCAATCGCATGAAACAATCCGCGGCGGAAAAGAACGCTATCGGCAAAACCGGAACTTTGAAATTCGCGCATGGTTTGTCCGGTTACGTGACCACCAAAGCCGACGAGCGACTCGCGTTTTCCATTCTGCTCAACAACTACGACGGCAGCAGTTCATCCGCGCGGGAGGCAATGGATGCCCTTGTCGTTTCCTTGGCGGAGTTCGAGGGGAAGTTGGAATAACCAAATCCACGTCAACCTCCTGCATCCGGATCAAATTTCCCGCCGTAACCAGCCCGATAAAGCCGCACTCCAAGCACGTCACGCATGATTTCGAAATGCCGATCACGGGCATACACGCGGCAGATCCAGCGCAATGACAACGACCCGATCAGCACGTCGTTGAACGGCAGCGTGTGACCCGCGTCGCGCAATCGCCAGTAATTCTCGACGGCAAAGTCCCAATCTGGATCTCGCATCGACCGGTAGGGAATACTGTCGAAGTAGCCACGCAAGCGCTTGCGCTCCTGTTGCCGCGCGCCTCCGAGCACCTCCAATTTGATCGGACCGCACCACATTGCCTCGTACTCATCCAACAGGCATTCCAGTCCGACCTTTTCTTCGATGCGCCCTTCCCGCCGGAGCGCCTCAATCCAAATGGATGAATCCACCAGAACCATCAGGCCGCCCCGCTTTCCCGAGCCTCCAGTTCATCATTGGTGGTCTCGTAATCGAAGACGCCCTCACGCAACAACCGCCCGAACTCGCGAGCTTTCGCGCGCTTCACAAATTCACCAACCGCTCTGGCGACGGCTGGGCTCATTTTCTTTTCACCCGTAATTCTGGCTACTTCCGCCAAGGTATCTTCATCTATATCCACTGTGACTCTCATGGTTTAACTTTGATGTAATAAGATGTTTTTACAAGTTAATGTTTCATCTTTTTACATCAACTCTATGGCTGGCAAGCTGTTTTTTCCAAGAAGTCGGATTTAACTCAACATCCGCCACACGCGCAATGCCTCGGTTGCGCCCCATGCCTGGGCATCGCAACCACGCTCCGAATGCGGGGCGTCGCCGTCAATAATTTCGGGCAACTGACCAAGGCATCCCGCGTTCAAGATGTGCTCCATGCTGCACAGATAGGCACGGGCGGCTTGGACGGATTCTGGATTTTGCTCCCACGCGCGGACCAGCGCTTCACAGAATACCGGGAATGGCCACGTCCAGGCCGTGCCATTGTGATACGCGGGTTTGCGACACGTATCTTCATCTCCTTCGTAACGCCCCCAATAAGGAAATTCCGGATTATTCAGGAGTTTTTTGTCACTCGAGTAAATCGGCAGGCGGGGTTCAACGGGAAGCGGCGCCAGCGAACGAAGCGCGCCGGGCACAACCAGGTGACGGGTTGCGGCGTTGACCGTTCGTCGGGCTTTCTCTCCTTGAATCACACCCAGGCTGATCGGCAGCAGACAATTGCTTCGCATTGCCTCATCGGGCCTGGCGTGCTCGGCGGATTCTCCGGCGACGGCAATCAGCACATCGGCAAACCACCCTTTGTGTTCGAGCCAGAAAAGCCGGTTGAACGAATCCTCGGCGAGTAGCGCCAACTCCGCATACGGCTTCGCAAAGGGTTTGGCCTTCAATCGTTGAAGTTGGCGCAGCAAACGAATCCACAGCGCTTGAATCTCAATCGGATAACCTTCGCGCGGCGTTCCCGCCGGGTAATTCGTATCCATCCAGGTAAAATGGCTTGGACTCCACACCAGACCGGTCGCCGGATCAACCCGGATGCCGTTCGAAGTTCCGTCATGGTAGTTTTCCGCGATGCTGCGCAGGACATCCACGATATTACGACCGGCCTCACCCACGGGTTCGCGATACAACGCGTGATTGGCGTGTGCGTCGGGTCCGGCGAGATCTTCGCATACGACCCCGAACCACAGTGGCGCATCCGAAGTATCACGATTGGAAGCGTTGGCCCCATGGATTGTGTTGGGCATGGTCCCCTTTTCTTCGAACCGGGCAAAGATTCGCAGGATGTCCTTCACATCCTTCTCCATTCCCGCAGCCAGCAATCCCCGCGCGCAGATCAACGTATCGCGACCCCAATCGAGGAACCACGGATACCCGGCAATCACGGTTTTGCCGCCCTCCCGACGAACGACAAAAGCCTCGGATGCTCTATTAAGCCGGGAGGCAAACGCCTCATCTGCCGGCCGGGAATCTTCCACATCCGGTCGTTCGAGGACTGAGTCATCAACCGCAAACGGAACGCTGTGATCCGCCGTGACGATAATGTCTTCGGTTTCACCCCGGCGTAATGGCAGTTCAAACCAACCCGGACTGAATCCATCGCCGTGACCCGTCATTCCCCGACTGGCCTCGATGGGATGAGGCAGATTCTCCGACCATTCCGGCGCGGCATGATATTGCCCGGCACACGTCCAGATTTCCAGACGACGCTTCTCGTCGGGTTGAAATGCAAACCCGGCCCTGCCCTGCAACTCCTCCACATTCGAATCAAAATGGTGTTCGGCGCTCTCATTGCGCTTTGTCTCCCAATGGAAATTGCGATCTTCAATATCGAACCGAACGGTCAATCGAACGTGGCACTCGGCGGGCAGCTCCTGACCGAACAGCGGTTTCACCGACGGACGCTCGAAGCGAAGCACCGTCGTGTTCTCTCCGGGAATCATGTTGGCCAGCAGATAAATCTCCACGCTCCGCCCGTCGCCGGCACTGGCCACGAAACGCCATCGGGCGGGGGCATCGGAATCCATTTCCACCAGATTGGTGTAATCGAGCGGCGTGATGAAACCATCGGCGTCCACCCAGACGCGAACCCGTTTCGCGAACACATGCCGATCCACCGGCAACTCGGCGTCGAGATTGGCTCCCAGCACGCAATCATACTTCGATTTGACCCGCCCCAGATCCACACACATCCGCGCCATGCCGCCGCGACCATTCGTGAGCAGAATCAAATCGTCGGGTCGTGGGAGGCGAACGACATCAAGCGACGCCGGCGACGAGTTTTGGAAGAGCAACTTCGCCGCGACCGGCTCAACCTTCTCCGCGTAACGTTCGATATCAAGCGTGGCGGATGCCGTGATATCCGATTGCGGATCAAACCAGCACACCCAGTGATCGCCAACCCGAATCGCCTCTCGATGGACTGGAAACTCAGCGCCTTCGATTCTCAGGCGAGCACGAAACGAACACTCGTCCACAATCAACAACCAATGGCCAGAAGGGATCACTGTCACTTCCCTTACTCGCTCCGGCGTCCATTCGATGACGTTGGGAAAAACCTCTGCTCGCTGCAAAGCGGAGAGTTCCGCGACAATGTTTTCGTGAAACTGATCCGGCTCCAGCTTTGAAACGGCCGCGAGAAAATCAGCCGGAGAAAGTTCCAGCAAATCCTTCAAGTCCAACCAGTTCAGCAAACCGACATTGCGACCAGGCACAATCTGGCAAATCGCTGCAAGCGCACGCGAGGCAAGGTGTCGTCCCTTGCGATACGCGTCACCACTGAGTCCCAGCGGTTGCATCGTCGCGCCCAAACAATAACAGGCGCCCGAAGCCAACGTGACTTTAATCGAGTCACCTTTGCCGGATGCCAGCTTCGGCATTTTCTGCCCGAGCAAATCCACGGACAATTCGCCGATGTAGGACAACTCGAATGCGTCCAATGCGACGGACTGCGCCTTTTCGACATCGGTGTTCACCAGCACCAACACCGAATCCCGACATTCAGCGGACTTGCGCAGGAGCGCATAAACCGGTGATTCAATCGGGGTAAGGCGTTTCAATTCAGCTCCGTCGAAAAAGCACGGATGATCGGACACCAATTCATTCAATCGCCGCAACTCGGGAACGATGTTGTCTTTTCCATTCCAATTCAGGCCGTTCGCACCATGCACCTTGATTTTTTCGGCCGCCAGCCATTCGACGCCACACGTAAAGCCAAAGCCACCACTGACACTTGTCAACGCACACAGGCGGTTGCGAAGTAGCGACCACGCCTTGCCCTTCACCGCCAGCCGTTCGTTGTCGTGCGTCTCACTGTAATGCACGAGTATGCCCGCCCGCGCGCATTGCTTGAACGCGTGATCAAGATAACCCGCGACTTGCGGTCCGTTGAATTCCTGAAACAACTCCGAGTAGGCCCATTGCATCCCGCCATCCGTCAGCAACCGCTCGGTGTCATGCCAACCGCCGCCCAGACCTTCGAGCAGAAACACGGCATCGGGGAATTCCTGTCGCACGCGGGCGATGATGTGCTGCCAGGCCGGAGTGGGAACCTTGTATCCCGCGTCGCAACGAAAGCCATCCACGCCACGCCGACACCATGTGAGGAAAACCTCGGCCAGATACTCCCACAAACCGGCGTCCTTGTGCGCGAGTTCCACAAGATCGCCCCACGTGACGCCCCATGCGCCGGGACTTTCAAACTCCCCCGCCGCGTCGCGCACGAACCACTCGGGATGTTCCTCAAATTCCTTCGATCCCCAACCCGTGTGATTGATCACCAGATCGAGGAACACCCGTCCACCCAGGCGATGCGCTTCGTTGGTCAACCCACGGAACTGCTCCACGCCGGTTGATTTCATGTCGAAATCGACCAGCGCCGGATCGATTCCCATCAAATCCTGCGCCGCGTAGGGGCTCCCGAACCGCCCCATGCGTGCCATTGTGGTCGGTGTTGGGTTCACCGGCAACAGATGAACGATACGACAACCAAGTTCGTTGAAGACGAACGGCAATTCCTTTTTGAGATCGCGCAGCTTCCCGGATGGAGGAATCACCGAATAGCCGCTCTCATCCAGTGCGTTCAGTTTTGCCTCCAGCTTCGCGTCCAGTGTCGTCGCCCGGCCCTTGTTCTCGCCAAACATCCGCGGGAACGCGCAATAAATCGTGTTCGCCGTCCGATAGCCTTCCGGATGAACCGAGACGCCGACATTGTCACCTGCGGGCCAATGCTGAAATCCCCGTGCATCCAGCAGATACGCCTTGGAGGAAAAATAACCGACCTCCGTCAACGGCAGACTCAGCATCCAGCGGGAGCCGTCCCAGCGCATCGGGACATCGCGCCACTCAGCGCCGGCCAGTGAAACTTTTTCAAACTTCGACTCGACGATTGCCTTCCGGCATTGGGCGGCGCGGCCCAGATTCGTTCGCAATCGCGCGGACCCGCCTGCTTCGTGAAGCTTTGCCGCATCCGGACAATCCAGGGTGAACTCCACAAAATCCCCGACGAAACGCACACAGCGTTCGCCTGCCTCCGGTTGCATCGTCAATCCAGTCATCAGTCGCGCCGAGAATGCGGAGTCAGCGTTTGAAAAACAAGAACGCGGTGGCTGAGGAGGTTTTGAAATGTTGGATTGGAGACGATTTACGAAAATCGGGCCTACATTCAGGCGTGAAATGGGCAGGACGGCGAAGCCGCAGCTAAAAGGGGAGCACAGTCGGCCCGACTGTCCATTTTGGCGGCTCGCCAAAATGAATTGGGTGAACGCGTCAGCCAACTGACGATTTGTAACATTACCGAAACCCGCTTGCCCAACAGTGTTTGGCGAGCCGCCAAACACTGCACGCGAGCCGCGTGCGCTCCCCATTTTCAATTGCCCGACACCGTGCATTGAGGTAATTTCATCACGACGAAAGGATGCCGTGGACCGACGTCAAGAATGCGAGAACCGTCTGGATACATCACTTGGTCGTGCGTTTCTTCACGACAATGAATAGGTAGCTGCTTACCCTAAGATTACGCATGGACAGACGCACTCCAGAACCCGATCGGCCATCGCGAAACAAGTTCGCTCGTTCGGTCGAGATACTTCGCCGTTATTACAGGGTAATTGCTGAGGAGGCTGCTCAAGACATTGTTGAGCATGAGGAGTCTTTCACTGGAGATACGTTCGGCGACGGTGATTCCTTGCTCGCGCGTCATTCATACAAGTTTGACCATCTTAGCAGAGTGTTTCAGCACATTCGTCGATTTGCCCCCGGCAGGACCAAGCCGGACGCCAAGTATCCATTACAGGCGGGCCAGTTTCGGTGTTTCGTATGTTGTGGATTGATTCGAGTGCAAGATGATGATTGTCCACGATGCGGATGGACTTGGGATTCGTGATCGTAATGCAGCTAATCGGGTCGCCGGGAGTGATTAACTCCCGATTCCCACACCACCCGGCCCACCGTTCGGAATAACTTCGGCTTACCTATATGATCGTTGGGCCACCAAAGACCGATGAACGCGCTTGACCGGGAGAATCGGTACATCCGCAAGTGGCGTCCAGCCGCCACTCGAGGAGATAGTATGGCCATGTCGAATGTAGCGGCGGCGTATCGGATTTTGGGAAAGTCCAGGCTTGCAGCCAAATGGTATAAAAGGGCCGCAGACTCGGGAGACGGCGACGCCAAAACCGACTGGGGCTACTGCCTTCAGCATGGCGGCGGCGTTCGAAAGGATGAACGGGCAGCGGAGCGGACGTATCGCTCTGCCATAGCAAGCGAGTGTATTACTGAGTACGATCGCGAGGAAGCGATGTATCATCTCGCAGTGCTCCTGCTCGGCAGGCAGTCTGCTTCATCGCGCCGGGCCGCAACCAAACTCCTGCGAGTTGCCAACGCGGATGGGGACTATCCTCAGGCCCAAGCCCTACTGCTGATCGTTGAATCAGCGGAGGTTCGAAATATCTGCAACTGTCGTCGCCATCTTTGACCGCGTCTTGCTAGAAAACACTGTCCCATGCACGGGCCGCACAAGAGCCAATCGGGTCACCGGAAGTAAATGCCCGGCCGGCCTCGGACTTTGGCGGCTCGCCGAAATCACCAAGGTGTTTGCCCGCTGATCCGCGATATTGATCGGTTTTCCACAACCGCGCGCCTCACCTGTGTCTGGCGAGCCGCCAGACACAACAGGCCGGCGGCCTGTGCTCCCCTTTTACTCTCTGCGCTCTGTGCCTCGGCGTCCTCTGCGTTGAAGAAATCCGATTCCAACCACGAAGAACACTAAGTTCTGCCAAAGTTCTCTCCCGTACCGTCCTGAGTTTTGACTTCGGCTTCGTTCCCTTGAAACTTCGCGATTTCACAGTTGCTCCGAAATCGATCTTCGATTTTCATCTGAGTTCATGAATCAGGGACTTGCACCCCGGGACAACACACCCATGCCGGGCACATACCAATCGAAAGAGCGAACGCCGGTTCCGCATTCTGCGCTCCAACGCAATCGCCGGTCGGGGCGTTAGACTTCTCACGCGCATGGAAATAGTATCGTTTATCACCACGGAGGCTGGCGATGATTTGATTCTGGCATTCGCCGTGCAACGTCACGACGATCCGTCATGGATTGAAAGCTTGATCCTGATGCGGACTCCGAAGTACGATTTCATTTTTGAAGAGCATGAGCGTGGTGTCAGGGTGACGTTCGAGCGGCAAAGGGACAACGGAGACGACTTCCTTCAGAAATTTGATTTTTCAGACGACACCGGGATTGTTCGCATCCGAACATCATCACGGGAGTATGAGTTGGATGTCCGAAAGGTCGATGCTGACGAATTGAAGAAGATGTGCAGTCTTCTGAAGAAAATGAATTATGACCAGAAGTTCCAGACTTCCGGCGTCTAACCCAGAATGATGCTGCCGGAATGACCACGGATGACGGATTGCGCGGATAACGTGGTGAGAGAATACCTCGGAGGCAGTCGACGCACCACCACCAGAATCCTTTGGGCTGACCCGCTGACAGGTATGTCTTCGCAACAGTGAAGATCAGGTGCCTGATCCGAGCCGGGCCGGAGGCTGGCGCGCCGTGACGAGAAAAGTGTCCTCGTCCCTCCAACAGCCTGTTCAAAAACTCAGTTTTTGGTAGCAGCCAACGTAAGGAGGCTCAAGCTTCGTCGGATGAATCAATGGACCTGAGCCTCCTTACGTCGGCTGCTACATTTTTTCGGTCTGCAATTCTCGCTGCGGCTTGGCGGATTGTCCATTTTGATCTATACCCAACGCACTCGCGATGCGCCTTTGGACCGTCCTCATTATTTTCGCCCTGCTGATCCTGACCATTCCGTGGTGGTTCGCCGGTTCGTCGGCGGAAGTCTTCGGCTTGCCGGTGTGGGCGTTTTACACCTTGTGCGCGAACCTGGTGTTTCCGTTCGTCGTCCTGTGGCTCATGCGCAGGCACTGGCATCTCTTTGATAGCTCGGACGAGGATTCAACGGAGGATGAACGATGAACCCGGAGCAGCCATTGATCGGCCCGGGGGGAATCGTGGTGATGGGAATCTACGTCAGCTCGCTGCTGGTGCTCGGCTGGCTCGGGCGCAAGGCGCAACGGGAAAAGACCCTGTCGGATTTCTACCTCGGCGGACGCTCGCTCGGATTCTTCGTCCTGCTGCTCACGATGTATGCCACCCAATACAGCGGGAACACGCTGATCGGATTCTCCGCCACGGCCTACCGAAACGGATTCACGTTCCTGGTCGCCGTTTCCTTCATGATCGGAGTGGTCGCGCTACAATTCCTTTTCGCCCCTCGGCTACACCGGCTTTCGCGCAAATACCAGTTCATTACGCTGAGCGATTTCATCCAGCACCGATTCCGGCATCGCTGGTTCACCGTGCTCGTCAGCATTACGGGAATCATCGCACTGCTGAATTACATCCTCACAAACCTCAAGGCCATCGGTCTGGTCGCCGAAACCATCACTGGAGGGAGGATATCGATGGCGGAGGGAATCATCGCATTGTCCGTCATCATTCTGGTTTACGAAACGTTGGGCGGTCTCCGCAGCGTCGCGTGGACGGATGTCATCCAAGGAATCATCCTGCTCGTTGGTTGTTTCGTGATATTTACGGTCATTCTGTTCGCCTACGATGGCACCAGCGGAATCTCTGAAACGCTCAAACAGAATCGCCTCGATTTCTGGGAACCGTTGCGCGGCGCTGATTACCGACTCTGGTTGAGCACGTTGATCGTCGTCTGTGGCGGCATCGCAATCTATCCGCATGCGATTCAACGCATTTACGCGGCCGCAGACGGAGACACAATCAAAAAGGCCTACTCAGTCATGCTGTTCATGCCGCTGGTCACGACGCTTCTGATGATCTTCGTCGGTTGGGTCGGCGCGGCAAAAATTCCGGGACTGGATCGGGCAGGCAGCGAAAGCATCACCCTGCTCATGCTCGGAAGATTGGTGGAACAGTTCCCGGCCATGCAAATCGTGATTGTGCTGTTCATGGCGGCCGTCTTTGCCGCGATCATGTCCACGGTGGATTCAGCGTTGCTGTCGATTTCGTCGATGATCACCCAGGACCTCTATCGTCCGTTGAAACCGAACGCCACCGAGGAGCAATTGACCCGCCTCGGCAAATTCGTTTCATGGTTACTGATGGGCCTGATAATTCCGCTGGCGATCTATCTACCCCAAACCATCTGGCGATTGATCGAAATCAAGGTTGAACTGCTCGTCCAGGCGCTACCCGCCCTTTTGCTGGGACTTTACTGGCGGCGATTGAACACGCGTGCCGCGTTTGTCGGCTTCGCGGCGGGAACTGTCATTACACTCGCGTTTACGGTCGGCAGTTTTTTCACCGACGCAATCCCCTCAAAGCCGTTCAACATGCACGCCGGATTTTGGGGATTGATGGTGAACCTGCTGATCGTCTTCGTTGGATCACGAACGGGAGACGCCAATCCGCGTTCTCGGCACACTTAGAACGCGTCGATTCGATTCCACCCCTCGGCGCAATCGAATGGAAGCATGCCCGCCTTGGGCGACGTGCATTCGCGCAGTTCCCCCGGGGGCGCGGCCTTGAGGCCGCAGAAATATCCATTTGTAGTTAGGCAGACGAATTTTCGGAAGCGTTTCTCTCCGACCACGTCTCTGCGGCATAAATGCCGCGCTCCAATCGCCGGCAGTGCGCGGATGCGGCCCTCGCGCAAACCTCTCGGAGCTGGCCCAAATTCAGCCCCTCAACTGAAAATAAAAATGTGGCAGCCGACGTAAGGAGACTCTGAACCCATTTCTTCCGAAGGAGTTTGCGCCTTGTTACCTCGGCTGCTGCCAAAGATTGATTTTTTGAACAAACCCGTAAGAAAAGGAAAGCCCGGCGGTTCCGTACGCCGGCCCTCTCCAATGTCCCTGGCGAGGGCGCCTGGGACGACGCCCAAGGCGGGCGTGGTCCCAAAATACTGTCGCTGCAACAAATATCCGGCGGCTTGATGGCTACAAAAAATACAAGAAGTACAAGAACAGGAGGTTTCTTGTGAGCCCGAAGGGCTTCGACAATTCACCTAACGGGTGAGTGGTTTGGGCAGATTCAGTCTTTCTGTCCCGTCGTCATTTTGTGGGTTTTTGTGTTTCTTGTGGCTACCCCAATTGCCGTTTTAAGGTTGATTGTAGTACGCCGGGAGTTTTCGTGCGCCACACGACGCATTATCAGAATTCCACTTCTGCGTCCGGGCCTGTCGTCGGCTCCATGCAGGCAGGATGCCCGCGCTACGAGGTCGCAATATGCTCGCCAAAATCCGGCGACTGCCTTAATCAAACGCGGTGAGTTCGATGGTCAAGATATTCGCATCCGTCTTATTGTTGTTCCTATTGGCCAGAACGGCCGACGGCGCGGTGGCCGGTGCCCAACTGGTCGAGTTTCGTAAGATATGGGACCGGGCACCCCATAATGCCTTTACCGATCTGACCCACTTCAACGGCAAGTGGTACTGCGTGTTCCGCGAAGGCACCGCCCACGTCTCGCCGGACGGCGCCATTCGGGTTTTATCGACGGACAACGGTTTTTGGTGGGAACCATCGGCATTGATTAAGATGGCCGGTTACGATCTGCGCGACCCCAAAATATCCGTTCATCCCGATGGGAAACGACTGATGCTGTTGGCCGGAGCGACCCGGCGCGAAGACGCGGAGCCTGCGACCCTAACACAATCTGTGGTAGCTTTCTCGGACGATGGAAAAGACTGGGGCGAGATTTTCACCGTCGGCCCCCCGGACTACTGGCTTTGGCGGGTGAGTTGGCACAAGAATGAAGCATATGCCGTGGCATACGATGTCGATCCCGGGATTCGTAAGGAAAAGATCTTCGGGACTTCCCTGTTTGTGAGCACGAATGGAACAGACTTCAAAGTAAGAGTCGGCGATTTGTATGCGGAGAGTGGACCAACTGAAGCCACGCTGCGGTTCGGCTCTGATGACACGATGTATTGCCTGCAACGTCGGGACGGAAAGGCATCCAGTTCGGCTATGCTCGGCACGAGCAAGCCACCGTACACGGATTGGACCTGGACCGATCTTGAAACCTCCCTTGGGGGACCTGATCTCATCCAAATCCCCGACGGACGCTGGATCGCCTGCGGTCGAATGCATGACATCGGTAACCCGCCCGCCACCCGGACCGTGGTCGCGGAATTGGATGTGGCGCGCGGGAAATTGATCCCATTGATCGCCCTGCCGAGCCGGGGCGACTCAAGTTATCCGGGAATGCTTTGGCACAAAGGAATGCTCTGGATCAGTTACTATTCGTCGCACGAGGGGAAGGCGGCGATTTATCTGGCCAAGTTAAAGTTATCTGCGCCAACAGAGCGCAACTCGTCGGAGCGAGGCGCCGATCGTTAAGGCTTTTTCCTAGTCAATCGATCTTGCGAGACTGTTAGAGTTTCCAATCAATGAAGTCACGGGTATCAGTGGTTGTCGGCGACATCACGAGGCAGAAAGTGGATGCCATCGTGAATGCGGCCAATTCCACGTTGCTCGGTGGTGGCGGTGTCGATGGAGCGATTCATCGCGTGGCCGGTCCCGAACTCGTCTGGGAATGTCGAAAACTGAACGGATGCGCGACGGGTAGCGCCAGGATTACCAAAGGATACAACCTCCCGAACCAACACGTTATCCACGCCGTCGGGCCGATCTGGCGCGGCGGTAAAAACTCCGAGGCAGATCTTCTCGCGCGCGCGTATCGCAGTTGTTTTGCTCTGGTCGAGCAATACGACATCAAAAGCGTCGCGGTCCCCTCCATCAGCACCGGGGCCTATCGCTTCCCGATTGATCAGGCCGCCCGGATCGCCGTAACCACGGCGCACGAATTCTGCCTCAAAAACTACACCGTCGAGAAAATCATTTTTGTCTGCTACGATCAGGCCGCCTACGATATTTACGTACCTCTCGTCGCGGAAATTATCGGAACCGATTAATTCGCTGTCAAAGGGCGAAAACCGAATTCTCCGGACGCTCGACCAGGTGCAACAAATTTCCTTCTGGATCAGCGAAAAACAAAACCCGACCGCCGCCGCCCGCCGCCTTGGGATCTTCGGTGAACACGACTCCCCGATCTTGCAGAACATCCCGGGCAGCCTCGATAGATTCCACCTGCAAGGCCAGATGCCGAAAGCCGGCAATCGTATTGTCGCCAGTCTCTTTCACGACGCCTTTCGCCGGGCCAATCTCGAGAATTATTCCTCCGTTCAATCGGACAAAAAAGACCGACCCGGAATCGTCCTGCCAGACAATCTCGCCGTCGAGGACACGGACATACCAATCCTGGAGCTTGCCGGGATCCGAAACCGGCATACCGATGTGTTCGACGGTCCATAATGCTTTGTTCATGCTGGTCAGGATTTGAAACGACTTGTGCCCCGGGCGCAAACGCAATCGCACCAGTCATCCGCGTTTCAAATGGCGTGGGCACAATCAATCGTGGGTAGGGCAATGGTGTTGGCAGCGACGTGCATGTTCGCGGGCACGTAACAATGGGGAACGCGCCCGTCTCGGGTGCTGTTTTTGGCGTCTCGCCAAAAACATTGGAGCAACGGGATGAGGAAGATGTCAGGTTTCCCATCGGACGGAATCATTCGTGCGCCAGCCGCAAGGGGCTTCCGCGAGACGCGTAAGCCGGCACCCGGGACGGATGCGCTTCCCACGAATCAGCCACGGTCTCTGTCGAATTCATTAACTTCCAATCGCGGCCTACAAACATCCCAATCGGGGAAAATTCCTCGACGGTCGCCGCTTCAGTTGATAGCACTTCGCGCGCATTGACTCACCGATGACAAAGTCTAAAACCAAACCCAGAATTTCCGCCATCGTGCCGATTTACGGCAATCTCGGCGACCTGCCGCGATTGCTCGATTGCCTTCGCGGGCAGACGCTGCCGCCCCATGAAATCATCGTCGTGGACAGCAGTCCCAGAGCTTTGGAAAAGGTTCCGGACGGAATCAAATATCTCAAGAATCCCGAAGACATCGCCTTTGGTTACGATATGAATTTCGGTTCACAGCACGCCACCGGCGATTTCCTGCTCATTGTTCAACAGGATTGCCTGCCGGAAAAAGAATCGGCCATCGAGGAGCTTCACGAGGCCATCACCGCCCTGCCCAATCGCGTGGCAGCAAGTTGCACTGTGGCACTCCCGCAGGAAATCTGGGATCAGTATAACTTCTGGGGAAAGGTGCTGATGGTTCGATGGATCGGCGACATCAAGCAGGGCATCAGCGACAAGTTCGACCTTATCAGGAAAAGCGTCTTCGACCGCATTCACGGTTACGACATCGAACACTTTCGTTTCTGCGGGCAGGATCAGGATCTCTACATGCGCCTGAGCGCGAAGGGCGAGGTGTTCGTCGCACCCACGCGAATCCTCCATATCCACAATCAGTCCCGAAAAACCGGCCCGCGTGATTTGTTCACCAAGCAATTCCAACTGGCGCAATCCTTTGGCGCGCTGTTCCGAAAATGGAACTTTGAACTGTCCCGTGCGCCCTACGCGGGCAAGTGGACCCATCACCTCGCCAAATTCATGTATCCCATGCTGGCCCTGATTCCGTTCTGGCCGCTGGAAACTTGCCTGACCCTTTTCTTCATGTCGCAGTTCATCAACACGGACGTCTGGCGGATTCGCCATTTGGCCACACCATTGATGATCCTCCTCAATCCCCTGCTCTTCCTCACCGGAGCCCTCGGCACCGCCATTGGGCTAATCACCGGCAAGCAGCATTACTCGGAGCACAAGTAATAAGATTGATTCTGTCATGGAACGAAACACGATCTAATCCATGAACAAAAAAACGGAAGCCTTCGATCAGATCGTCCCGAGCGAGATCGTGGATCTGCAGCTTCAGTGGGTGGCTTGGGCGATCTGCTTCTTGGCCTCGTCCAAATCGATAAACTGAGCCTTGCCTTCGGCCATGAGGCGTTCGCGCTCATCCAGCAGGTCCTTTTGCCATTGGGGCATCTCGAGAACGTCTTCGTGACGGGCAATGTCCTCCCACAGAGTCTCCATAACCTGGAGCTTTTCGTGCAATGGCATCTGATGGATTTCTTCCACCGTAATCATGCTGTGAGGATACCCGATGGGAGATATTGTGCAACGCGGGAGCGTAATTTTGCAGGATTTCGGATTGCAAGTGATGTTTCGATCTCAACCCAATTCGGGCACATGCCGTAATAGGGGCAAACGACACCAAACCAAACAGTTTCTACTTCGCTTTTAGAATAGCAGCAACCGCATCCCGCACGGCGGGACTTTGGTCGCTTTTTAGTCGCTCGGCAATTGGTACTGCGACATCGGTTCCGCATCGCCGGGCCGCATCAAGCGTAAACGCCCGAACAATTGAATCTGAGTCACTGGCGAGGCGATTCAACACATCCAATACTTCATTCCGGTATTTCTGAAAGAAGATTGGTAACGGACTTGTAGATAGGCGACGCAATCCAACATTGGGACTCTTGGAAAAACTGAAGATGCGCTCCTTCGACTTGTCAGGGTCCGGGCGAATGATTTTCAGAAAATCATCGATATTTATTTTTTCCGTACCGAAGGAATGCCCATTTATGCAGCACGGCCCGTCTCGCATGATATAATCCCGCATCGGGATTTTATCTTTTGGACAAGTTGGTTTGAATCCGGGTCGAAAGAAACCCTCGCGTCGCAAGGTTTGCGGCGAAATCTTGAATGAGCCGTAGTCAATCTTCGGCCTCGTCGGGCCGTACATCTTATCCATCAGAAACACGTGGCCACTACCCCAAATCACGATCTGCCTTTCAAGGCATTTCTTATGCACCAAATCGCCGCCTCCAAATTCAGCGCTGTTAACAGAATGGATAAACCCAATGCAAACTATCCCAAGGAGAAGTAGTCTCGAATTCATCATTGCCAAAAATGTTTAAACATCATGTTTCAAGTATACTCTCAAGAATCGACAATCAATTCTCCAGACCCGCGTCGTTGTTGTCGTTTTCAGGCCTGACGCTCACCCAACCCGCGCTTCAACACATCGATTTTCGCCTCCGCTGCCTGCACGCGATCTTCCAGTGCCCGGATGGAAGCGAGGACCGCCTCGGCCAACTCGCGCGGGTCCACGATACGCTCCGGATTGTTCACGAGTTCCACGAGGTGGTCTTTGGATTTACCCTGAAGGTTTTCCGCGGCCAGACGATTCTGAAACATCTGGGAATAAGAGGCCACCAGTTCGTCCAGCAGGCCCATGCATTCCCGATGGCTCAATCCCATTGGATCTACCGACTTGCCGCCCAACGTCTTGAGCCCACTGGCCGCCGCCACCGCTCGAGCGGCCGCCTCGGGAATCTCCACGTTCAAGAATCGACTGCGTCCCGCCGCCGTCAGCATGACGTTTCGCTTTGCCATGATGTGCAGAAAGGCGCCGACGATGCTGAAGTGCGTCACGCCAGCAGTGCCCACCTTCAGCGGGATGATAGTCCCGCTTTCAATCTCTGCACCCATCACGTGTTTGCCCGCCGCATCCAGGCCCGGTACCCAGTGCGAGCCATCCCCAATCAATTCGCGAACGGCACGCACCAACTCAACCTTGATCTCGGTGGTCAGCCCAAGGATTTGCGGTTCCTTGATTTCCGGCGATTCATTCGCCGGTGCCTTTTCGGATTCCGCACGTGCGGCTGGTCGTGATTCCGGTGCCTTCGGTGTTTCTGCAACCGATGTTGGCGGGGGAATGTTCACAATCCCATCGCAGTGGGGACAGTTGATTTCCAGACCAATACTGTCGTCCCCGGCCTCGATTCGCGCCTGGCACTTGGGACATTCAAATTTGAAATAATTCATAAATTCTTATCGACGACCTTTCCTCGATCTGTTCACGAAAACAGCACTTTCAGTATGTCACGAAAGATCGCGATGGCGCGCTTTCAAGACCCGCTTCGCGGCCCTCATTAATGCCGTGCCGATGCGCGACTGGCGAGCAGCATCTTTTCGCGCGATAGGTTCCCGCACGGGGAGCATGGGCCGCTGGCCTGTGCCGGCGACCGGCTCGGTCGCCGTGTCTGATTCAGACCCGCCCGACGAGCCGCCGGGCTTCACAGCCGAGCCGGCTGTGAAGCCCGTGGCAAAAGAATTTACAGTCTCACCGCCGGAGGCTAGCCTTCGCCCGCTGATGAATTCCTTCTACGAGGGCAAAAAAGTTGCGGTTACAGGCGGTCTCGGGCTCATTGGGTCTTTCCTCTGCGAGGAGTTGGTGGCCCGCGGCGCGCAGGTCATCCTTATCGACGACGAATCAAAGGGTTCGTGGAAGTACATTGGCGGGCTGAAGGGACAGGTCGAATATCGCCAGGCCGACATCGCTGATCCGAAAGCGGCCGTCGATTCGGTCGCCGGGGCCGAATACGTGTTTCATCTCGCCTCGCGGGCCTACGGCGTGGGGTTCAGCCAAAAGAACAATTTTGAAATGTTCCGGTTCAACGATCTGGTGAACACGAACGCACTCGACGCCATCGCCGCGAACAAGCCGCAGCAGGCGCTTGTGGTCAGTTCCAGTTGCGTCTATACGGACGAAGGCCCCACGCCGATGAGCGATTGCCAGCCGATTTCCGGCGAACCGGAACGCGTCAACTGGGGGTATGGCTGGGCCAAACGAATCCTTGAGCAGAAAGCCCTCATCTATCAGAAAGAAACCGGGATTCCAATCTCGGTCGTCCGCCCCTTTAATATCTACGGAGAACATTACAACTGGGTGGGCGACAGCTCGCAGGCCATCCCCATGCTCACCAAGCGTCTGCTCGACGGCGAAAACCCGATGGTCATCTGGGGCACCGGCAATCAACGGCGTAACTACATTCACGGTCTCGATTGCGCCCGCATCATGTTGCAAATCGTCGAGAACGGTTATTTCGAGCGTCCCGTCAATCTCGGCCGCGAGGAAACTGTCTCCGTGAAGGAACTCGTTCAACGTCTGGCGGAACTGGCCGGCATCAAAACCGAACTCGTCTGCGACCGCACCAAGCCGGAAGGTCGTTTCATCAAGAGCGCCGACAGCAAACTCCTGATGGCCGCCCTCGGTGACAACTTCGATTGGAAAATTTCCCTCGGCGAAGGTTTGAAGCGGATGATCGACTGGTATCGACAGACTTTTTCAGACAAGTCTTGAGGCGGCATCGAAGCTTCGACCCTGCTGCCGCCTAATTTTTGTAAAACGCCATTAGGTACAGCCGCCCTACCCATTTCGGCAGCAGGCGTTTTCCAAACAGCCGGAATCGATGCCAAAGGTATTTCCGCAAAAGAGGGGTCGTCCAGAATCGGCCGTACTCCGACCTGCTCCTGATGACGCCCAGCAGACCCGGTCCAAGTTGATACATGGCCCCGCTTCGGGCGATTCGATCCGAAGGCTCGCGATACTCTGGTCGGTTCAGGAGTTCAAGCAGATGCTCGAGCACTTCTCGATTGCCACGGGGCTCTGCGCGCGACCTCGTGTAATACGAAGCCGGCAGAATATTAAACCGCGCCAATGGTTCGGGAACAAAGCAGACGCCGTGACGGAATCCAGCCACATACGCGGCGAACCAGTCGGTGTACCATTTCAACTCGGGAATAAATCCACCGGCTTCCGCCAGACAGACCCGACGAAAGATGACGGTGTGCGCGGCAATATAGAGCCGACCGTTCCGTTCAAGTTCAAACATCTGATCCGGCGTCAGGTAGCAGGGCTCGCTGCCGTTGCCCAGTCCCATCTGCCATTGGTAACCGCTGGATTCCTCCGTCCAGATACCGACGGTGCAACTCAGCGCTGCCTGCGGATGGCGTGCGAGCAACTGCATCGATGTTTCGAAAAAGCCCGGCATGACGGTGTCGTCCGCCGCCGGATGATAAAGGTAATCACCATGCGCCAGTTCACGCGCGAGGTTGATGTTATAGAGGATTCCCCGATTCTCCGGATTTCGATGCAGTCGCACCAGCGGATACTTCCGCATAAATCCCTCAATGACTTCCACGCTGTTGTCCGTGGAGGCGTCATCAATGACGATGACCTCTTCCGGCTGCCAGGACTGATTTAACACGGAATCCAGACAGGCCGGCAGAAAGTGCGCATGATTGAAATTGGGTATGATCACCGACAGGGTCGGTCTCGTCTCGACAATGGTGGCGGTCGCGTCTGACATGCGCGCGGACAGTATGGCAGCCAGATTGACCTGTCCTCAATCACAAAGCCCGATTGCATCTGCTCCCCTTAATCTGCTTGAGCCAACGGCTTGAACCCGTAGGATTCGCTGCAGCCAATACGAACGAAATGGGATTCTCAATCGGCACAACCCGCTTTCTGCTCCGCTGCCACCAAAGCGGAGTCCGTTTCGGATCAACCCTGACGCTCGGACGTCAGCACATGCTCGCCAGTCCCGAACGCATCGAGGCGATGATGCGCGAATTCAAAGCCTGGCCACCACCTGAAGGCGAAGAAGCCTTTCGCCGCGAACTTCGGCAGACGTCCTGGCGCTTTGACCTGCTGCTCAAGGCGATTGGCGCAAAGGAAGTCGTCTCCTGTGACGCCTCGCAATACGAAGGAGCCAGTCTCGTTCACGACCTGAACGAACCCGTTCCCACCGAATGGGAGAACCGCCACGACGCCGTCATCGACGGAGGCACGCTCGAACACGTATTTAACTTTCCGGTCGCGATCGCCAACTGCATGCGGCTGGTCAAACCGGGAGGACACCTCCTCATCTTCACCCCGGCCAACAACATGTGCGGACACGGGTTTTATCAGTTCAGTCCCGAACTTTTCTACCGCGTACTGAGTCCGGAGAATGGTTTTGAAGTCGAAGAGATGGCCATGTTTGCCGATGCCACCGGATTCTCCCGACTGCTTGGATTGGTCGAATATCCGTTTCCCATCGCGACCCCGACTTATGCGGTCAAAGACCCCGCGAGAATCGGAAAACGCGTGCCGCTCCTGAATGACAAGCCCTCGCTGGTCTGCGTCTGTGCCAAAAAGATTGAGTCGAAAAAGATTTTCGCTACGACGCCACAACAAAGCGACTACGTCCCCATGTGGGAGGAGGATCATTCCCAGCCGACAACACCCGAACCGGCACGAGGCGCCGGAATCATCAAGTGGCTGCAGGCCCGCCTCCCCGAGTCAGTCTGTCGCGAATGGCTGCCCCGACTGGCGTTCTTCGTTGACCCGTTTCGAGCCGAGAAAAACCGGCGTGCCAATTCCTTTGCCAACCGGGAGTTCTACCGCCGTTTGGATTGAAGCCGAATCCCGCAGTTGGGGAGCACACCCGCCTCGGGTGTGGCTAACCGCGCCTCGCGGCCAGCTTATTTCGCACGAGATATTCACGAACGCCTGAATTACTTCGGTGCGTCCGGGTTTTCCGCGAGGGCGCGGAAAACAGCGCCCGAGGCGGGCGCGATCCCCGTATCATTTCCGAGTTCCATCTGACGTATTCAGGAGGCCGGACGGGTAATCCGACACTGCCCATCGCGCAATGCGAGGCGGGCCGTTTCAAGCCGCTCGGGCGAATCGACGGCGCAGCGAAAACCGTTCAACGGATAAGCAAACAGTTTTCCTTCAGCGATGAGCGCGGGAAAAACATCGCGCGGCAAATCCGCCGCCCTGCCCGCGGGAATAAATTTGAGCAACTCCGGTTCCGCCACACAGATTCCCGAGTTCACGTAGCGTGAAGACGTTGTCTTCCGTTCATTCTCGTCCGGGCGTTCGAGCAGCCGAATGACCCGTCCATCGTCGCCAAATTCAACCACGCTGTTCGACCGTTCCCGCTCATGCACCATGATCGTGGCGACCGCGCCGCGCTCGCGATGCACCCGCACCATCTCGCCAAGATCAGCGTCGGTGATGACATCTCCGTATTGGATCAGAAACGTCTCTTTCGGGCACAACAATTCACCGATGCGTCCCGCGCCTCCGGCTGTTCCCAACAATTCGGGCTCACGAGAAAAGATCAGTTTGACCCCCAATGAATCGCCCTCACCAAAATGGTTTTGAATGGTGTCCGCCTGAAAATGGAGATTGATCCCGACCATTGAAAACCCGTTCTGGCGCAGGTGGGCAAGTATCCACGCCAGCATCGGCTGCCCGTCCAGATCCAGCATCGGCTTGGGTGTCTCCCGCGTCAGGTCACCCAATCGCGTGCCGAATCCGGCGCACAGAACCATTGCTTTCATCACAAATTCAAAATCCATCCAACTGCTGTCGGCAAATCCGCGCAGACATGATCGGGTTTCAAATCCGACTCAATCGGCACTTCGGTTTGAATGAGCGGATCGACGTGGCGCCCGGTCTGCACCCAAACCGTCCGACAACCGGCCGCGACACCGGCCGCGACATCCGTTAATCGATCACCAATCATGAAACTGGCGGACACATCGATGCCCAGCTCGGCCGCCGCATCTAACAACATGCCCGGCTTCGGTTTGCGACAATCACAGGCGATCCGATACTCCGGCACATTGGCATCCGGATGATGCGGACAAAAGGAGCAACGATCGATCCGGCAGCCGCCCTCGGCGACCAACCGATCATCGAGTGCGGCGTGAATGCGAATGATATCCGCTTCACTGCACAAGCCGCGCGCCACAACCGGTTGGTTGGAAACAACCACCAGAAGAAAACCGGCTTCATGCAATCGGACCAAACCACCGGGAACACCCGGCAACAACCTGAGTTGGTCCGCGTGAGTCAACAAATGGATGTCCTCCACGAGGACACCATCGCGATCAAGGAACACAGCGCGCCTCATGCGGTCGGTGGATTACCCCTGTGAGTCGTCAACTCGGGCAACGGCACGACAAACTGCCCGCCCTTGTCCAGGTATCCGGCGTGATTCTTCAAAATCGGTCTGGCGTATTGCCAAGCCAGAATCACCGTGCAGTCCGGCACCTCCCGCTGGAGCAATTCCGGCGAACGCACCATCAGGCCGTATCCAGGACTCACAAGTCCGTGCCGCGATTGATTGTCATCGACCAGACATTCCAGGTACGGACCCAACTCGAAATGATGCATCAGAGTCGTGACGGTCGCCGACGCGCCGAAGCCGACCACGCGACGCCCGGCATCTCGATGCGTTTCCAGCAGTTCGATCAACGCCTCACGCGCACGTTCGATTCGATCCGAAAACCCGGCAAAAAGCGCCGGCTGGTCAAGTCCGAGTTTCTCCTCCATGCCCACCAACTCGGCAACCATTGGCTCCACTTTTCGAGGACCACCGGCAAGTTGCACAAACCCGCGCAACGAACCGCCCTTGGATTCGATTCGCTGAATGTCAAACAGCTCCAGCCCATGGCGCGCAAAGAACGACTGGAGTGGTTTGACTGAATGGT
>CALBIE010000257.1 GCA_937893495.1 uncultured Verrucomicrobiales bacterium
TGTTGCAGAGGTGCAGAAACAGGATTTGGGGAGTATTGAGATGCTCAATACGGTCGTCCAAGGGCTTAAGAATACCGATGTGATTCGCCTGGTGATGGACGAACACAAATTGTATCAGGACCCGCGAGTAATTGGAAAGACAACCAATAAAGTCACTGATTTTGAGGCGATTAAGGGATTTTCCGATAAATTGAATTCGAGTTTGCGTCGGTTCACTCGATTGATCGATTTATCATTCGAAAATGAGGATCCAGTTTTTGCCCGGGATATGGCCCAGGCGGTGGCCGAGGCCTATCTGCAGCATGACCTCGAGTACCGATTGAGCACCGGGAGTGATGCGAATTCGATGCTGGTAAAGCAGGCGGCAATGTTAAAGCAGAAAGTGGAGGAATCGGAAAAGCGTATAGACGTTTATCTTCGTACAAATTCGGTTGCGGTGGTCGAGTCTGAGAACATCATTTCCGCCGGACTGAAGGAACTGAGCACCCAGGCTACTGAGGCCAAAACAAAACGTTTGGCGATCGAAGCGGATTGGAAACAAATCGAACAGATAGGGACGAATATTCAAATACTGATGACTCTACCTTCGGTGTTGAAATCGCCACAGGTGTCCTTATTGAAAGAAAAGGTCGCTGCGCAAGAAGCGGTCATCGGTGATTACAAGAAACGGTATAAGGACAAGCATCCCAAAATGATTGGTGCCAAGAATGCTCTGGTGGCACTGATCGGCTCGTTGAGCGAAGAAGTTGTAAGATCTCCAGGATCGATTGAATTGCAGTACCAGAATGCCAAGGTCCAGGAACAGAATCTGGAACAAGCGCTTCGTGAACATTCCAAAAAAGTATCTGAATTGAATCAACAGCGAATTCAGTATAAGGCTTTGAAACGGGTGGCAGACAGTGACCAGGCGATGTATGAGACGGTATTGAAACGTCTCGGAGAGGTTGATGTGACTGCCGGTATCGCAAAACAAAACATCCGGATTTTTGAGAAAGCATCAACCCCGTTAAGTCCCATCAAACCCAGAAAGCTCCTGATTGTAGCTTTTGCTTTGTTTGTCGGGTTCGGTGGGAGCGTTGGTTTGGTTTGGTTGCTGCATCAATTGGATAAGACCATTAGATCTGTTGATCAGGCGGAACGATTATTTGGAGTGCCCGTTTTGGGGGCGATTCCGACTAACAAGGATACCAAGGACGATAAGGGGCGCTTGCTGGTCAATGACCATCCAAGTTCTCTCTGTGCCGAGTCCTTTCGCACCTTGCGCGCCTCAATTTGCCTGCTCGGAAGAATGGATGAACGGAAGGTTGTCTTGTTTACCAGCGCTGTACCATCCGAAGGGAAGACGTTTTGTTGTTCAAATTATGCCGTCGCATTTGCGCAACAAGGGAAGAAGACAATCGTGATTGATTTCGATTTGCGCAAGCCCAGTGTGGGGCAAACATTTGCAATTGAAAGAGGTCACAAAGGGGTGACGGATTGGATCCTTGGCCAGTCTGAATTTGAAAAGTGTATTTACAAATCCAAATACGACAACCTGGATGTTATGCCCGCTGGAACCATGGTGCCGAATCCTTCAGAGCTTTTGGCCGGACCTCATGCGGAAGAGTTGATTGACGTGGCTTGTCAGAAATATGAACACGTCATTATCGACAATGCTCCGATCAACGCGGTAAGCGATACCCTTTTATTGCTTCGAAAGGCGCAGACAGTTTGTATTGTTACGCGGGCTGGTAAGACGTCTTATCGGCTGGTCCAAAGGGCACTGGAAATGGTTCGTCGAGCCGGTAGCAAACCTTCGGGGTTGGTACTCAACTTTGTTCCGGAAAAAGGAAAATCCGGTTACTACTACTATTATTATTCGGGCAAAGAGTATGGTACTTACGGTGATTCATACGGTGCCTCGAATCGAAAAGAATCTGCCGACGCCTGAACTTCACAGGTTTCCCAGGGCGATAGCCGCTAAAGCTTCTTCCTTTTCTCTGCCGGCGGGAATGAAATCCAGAGCCCTGATGTAACGGTCTTTCCCCTCGGGCAGCGTTTTAGGATCGGTAACAATCCTGGCGATTAACGCGCAGGCGGCCGGCGTATGGATTCGCCAGATAATGTCTCTTCCCGCAGGTGTGTTCCAGGTTGGGCCGATTTTTTTCAACCAGTTGTTGAAGAAGAGTTCGGACTGCCTGTCGGCCCCAATTCCCAAAGCCTCCAGATACCAACGGTCCTTTCCACTATGTTGTTGAGCCAGGTCGCTCCATAGATTCGCGGCCTCGGGTGATTTGTTGTGTCGTAGTGCAATTGCACACTCCCCGCGTACGTAGGGTGATGTGTCTCTGGCCAGCTCTTTTACAAACGGAATCACGTCGAGGCGGTGTTTCCGTGCCATGCGTAGCGCCAATACCCGGATTTGTGGTGAACGGTCGCCAATGGCCTTCGTAACTGCGTTCATAGTGTTTCCTTCGACGGTTGCGAGTAGCCAGAGCGCACGCGCGCGAAAGCGTTCGTTGGGGTCGGAGGCCATTTTGTCGAGTGCGGCCTTCGCTGTTTCTCCTCGGCGATTCAGTTCTGTCCAGGCCGCATGGCGGACGGCGTTGTTGGGGTTTTTCAGTGCGGCGATACAACCCTCAATCGACGTGAAATCCAAGTTTGGCTGGCGATAATCATTGTTGCCTTTCGGCGCGACACGAAATAATCGGCCACTCTCAATATGTCCGGCATTGTGTCCACCGACGCCTGGATCGTACCAATCTGCTACGATCAAGGATCCGTCCGGTGCAACTTTCACGTCAGCGGGACGAAACCATCGGTCCCGAGCACCTTCGAGAACGTTGATGATTCCTGCCGTGTATCCTGCGCCGTTCGGTTTGACCGGATAGGCCCGTACGACGCTGGGGCCGGCATCGCAGTGAATCATTTGTCCCTGAAATTCCTTTGGCAGAAGATCACCTTCGTAAACACAGATTCCCGTGGGCGATCCCTGTCCGGTTTGCAATAGATTGGGAACAACACCGGGGTCGTTCTGATGCCAATGTCGGAGCGGAATCTCATCGTGCCATCCAGTGCGTTTCGTTTTCCATCCGGCACCAGTTAACTCATCCTTGTATCCGTAATTACCGAATTCCATGACGTAATTAATGCGTACGCCCTTGTTGCCGTCGTCGTCGTTATCCGACTGCCAAATCGACCCGAAACTATCAACGGTTACCATCCAGTTATTGCGAAAATTCCAACCGAGAGTCTCGAAATCGCTCCCGTCTGGATTACAGCGAAATACCATGCCCTCCTGGTAGGGTTGGCGGTTGCTTTCCACACGATTGCCAGCCATGTCGATGATGGTTTCGCCTTTGGCATTCTTAATCTGTCTTCCGGCATTGCCAAAATTGAAATAGAGACGTCCATCCG
>CALBIE010000258.1 GCA_937893495.1 uncultured Verrucomicrobiales bacterium
TTCGAACCTGCGAGGCAGGAACACGAACATGAAAAACGAGAATTCACATCAACCATTCGGGTCTTTCCAGACCGTTCCTTCACGGCCCTCAGGCCGGATAGAACGGTCCCTTCCCCCGAAGACCGATGCTCTCCTAAAAAACACAAAACCAGAGAACCCATACAAAAACATGAAAACAATCGTCACCATCACAAAAAGCCTCTTCGTCGCCGTCGCTGTCACCTTCAGCCTGCCGACATCCACAACCCAAGCGGCCACCACGGGAGATTTGGTAGCTGTGGCATCGTCCGCCGGAAGCTTCAACACCCTGGTCGCCGCAGTGAAAGCAGCCGGGCTCGTCGAGACGCTCCAGGGACGTGGCCCCTTCACAATCTTCGCACCAACGGACGAAGCCTTCGCCAAGCTTCCGAAGGGTACGGTCGAAGAATTGCTGAAGCCGGAGAACAAGGCGAAGCTCGCCAGCATCCTCACTTACCACGTGGTAGCCGGCAAAGTCATGGCCGCTGACGTCAAGACCATGAAAGCCAAGACGGTCAACGGAAAAGAACTCAGCGTCAACGTTTCCAACGGAGCAGTGACCATCGACAACGCAAAGGTAGTCAAGACAGACGTGCTCGCGAGCAACGGCGTCATCCATGTGATTGATACCGTGGTCATCCCCAACTGACCGACACCCTCTCCTCTCTGAAACCCGCAGGGCCTCCCTCAAACCGAGGGAGGCCCTTTTTGTTTCGCTTCAAAAACTTCAGGCAAACGAGGCCTGCCTCCCCCTGAGCCCGGTGCGTTTCAATGACATCCCGAGCCTCGCCAAGTTCGGAACAAATGAACTCTCCGCGACTCCAACGCTTTTTCAGCTGATCCGTGACAACGACCCGCTTTTGCACCGTTTGGAATCACTGAGAAGGAAGTCATCCCTCTCATCCGATCCGGCTTGAGCGATGAATCTTAATTCGCACCAGAAATCCCAAAGGGATTCCAACTCAAAGCCCAGGGTTGCGAATCCGTCCGCCGTAGCGCAGCGAAGCCGGAGGGAGGAGATACCCTGGGAAATTTGAACATCGCAAGAAACAACCCCAGCGGGGTTGCGTCTCAATCCCAAACATATCGTTCGTCCCATCTGGCTTGGTGTTTACGCAAAAGAATTCGCAACTCGTCTTGAAACGTCATCTTTCGGTGGTGCTCCTCTTGCCTAACAATGTAATCTCTGACCTTTTCGAGATTCGACGGACTGACCGAGAAATCGGCATAACCTCTTTGCCACTCGAATCCAAGCAACCCAACGCCTTGCTCTTTCAGCCACTGGTTGGAAACACGCTTAAGCTCCTTGACCCATTCGGCCTGCGTAATCGTGCGGCCAAATCGCGCCAAGGTATGAACGTGATCCTGGACACCACCAATGACGATGGGCGGACAATTGAGCCTTTTGGAAACCTCTCCCAAATACGCGTGCAACGTCTCTCGAATCTTCGGGTCCCGCAGAAATGGACGCCGGTCTTTGGTGGAGAAAACCAAATGAATGTAAATAATTGACAACGACTGAGGCATAGGCTCCTTTTCATTTCAGGCCGCAACCCCGTTGGGGTTGTGGCATTCGCAGTCAATTTACCCAGGGCACCCTTCGCAACCCTGGGCTTCAATCCGCAATCCCGTTGGGATTGCGAGAACTGCGGTCCCCCACTGAGTTTATGCCTTTATCGTTGGAGATAAATCACCGGATGGCATAAGCCTTCAGTCGGTTTCTGGCGGCTCTCAAATCCAAACCGGCTGAAGCCGGGACTACGAACTGGTCAAAATGACTATGACTGGCCGCACCTTCCTCATCTTGACCCGCACGTTTCCGAGCGGCTACTGTGCTCGCATGAAAACCCTGATTCGCCGCGTCGCACTGGCATGCTGGCTGGCCGGCTCTGTTTCGTCGGATGCTCAAACCGCCACCGCCAGCTCAGCGGAGGCCGCAGACTTCGTTACCCGGGCTGAACACGAACTCACGGTTCATTCGGTGCTCGCCGGGCGCGCCGAGTGGATCAACAGCACCTACCTCACTGAAGACACCGACGCCATCGCCGCCGAGTTCGGGGCGCGGGGCACGGAGTTAAGCGTCCGCCTCGCCAAAGGCGCAGCGAAATTCGACAACACCCAGGGGCTCTCCTTCGATGTCCGACGTAAACTCGTTTTTCTGAAACAGGGACTTGTCCTGCCAGCCCCGGACAGACCGGGAGCTGCCACGGAACTCAACCTCATCGCCACCGGCCTGCAATCCGCCTACGGCAAGGGCAAGGGAACGCTCAACGGCCAACCGATCAACGGCTCGGATATCGAGGCGGCGATGGGCACGGAGCGGGATCCGGACAAACTCAAGGAAATGTGGACCAGCTGGCACAACAATGTCGGAGGCCCCATGCGGGAGGATTACACCCGGCTCGTGACAATCGCCAACGAAGGCGCGACGGAACTGGGCTACCGCGACGTGGGCGCACTCTGGCGCTCGGGTTACGACATGCCGGCCGATGAATTCGCCCGCGAGATGGATCGGTTGTGGTTTCAGGTAAAACCCCTCTACGACCAGCTTCACTGCTACGTTCGGGCCAAACTGAATCAACATTATGGCGAAGCCGTACAACCCGCCAACGGCCCGATCCGCGCGGATCTGCTCGGCAACATGTGGGCTCAGGAATGGGGCAACATCTACGACTTGGTGGCCCCCGCGGGTGTCGGCGACGTGGGCTACGACCTCACCGAACTCCTCGTGTCCAAGAACTACGATCCGATCCAGATGGTGCGGGCGGGTGAAGGATTTTACACCTCGCTCGGAATGCCACCGTTGCCTCAGACCTTCTGGGAACGCTCCCAGTTTGTGAAACCGCGGGATCGCGAAGTCGTCTGCCACGCATCAGCCTGGGACATCGACAACCGGGACGATCTTCGAATCAAGATGTGCATCAAGGTGAACGCCGACGACTTCATCACGATCCACCACGAGCTGGGCCACAATTATTACCAACGCGCATACAACCAGCAGCCGTTCCTCTATCTGAGTGGTGCCCACGACGGATTCCACGAAGCGATCGGCGATTTCATCGCCCTTTCCACCACCCCCGAGTATTTGGTGCAAATCGGGTTGCTCGATTCTTCCCGAGTGCCAAGTGCCGACAAGGATATCGGGCTGTTGTTGCGTCAGGCGATGGACAAGGTGGCGTTCCTACCCTTTGGTCTGCTGATGGACAAATGGCGCTGGAGCGTGTTTGACGGTTCGATCCAGCCGGAGGCGTATGAAACGGGATGGAACGATCTGCGCCTTCGCTATCAGGGAATCGTGCCTCCCGGGGAACGTCCCGCCAACGCCTTTGATCCGGGTGCCAAGTATCATATTCCGGGCAACACACCCTACGCGCGCTATTTCCTGGCGAGAATCCTTCAGTTTCAGTTCTTCAAAGCGGCGGCCGATCAGGCGGGTTGGACCGGGCCCCTGCACCGGTGCTCGTTCTACGGAAACAAAGCAATCGGCGAACGCCTGAACAAAATGCTGGCGATGGGCGCGTCCCGACCCTGGCCCGAAGCGCTCGAAGCCTTCACCGGCAGCCGCCAGATGGATGGTTCCGCCATGATCGCCTATTTCCAACCGCTGATGACCTGGCTCAAAGAGCAGAATCGTGGCCGCGACTTGGGCTGGTGAACCTTGAGAAAGAAACCCTAGAGAATCCGGTGAAGACAATCTTGCTCCCGAGGCGCAGACACTGGACCTCCGAAATACCGCTATGGTGATGGGGAGTGAAGATGGTAGATACACGCAGGTGGCGTGGAATCTCGTCCGACGCTATGCGCTCAGACACCCCACCCTGACCCGTGAGCAGCTTCTCCA
>CALBIE010000259.1 GCA_937893495.1 uncultured Verrucomicrobiales bacterium
TTTCAAGAGCGTGTATTTGCTTCTGTAGCGCCTCCAACCGCAGCTGAAACAGCCTCTGTTGATTCGCAAACTCCTGCTGCATCAACAGTAACTGCTGTTGCAAAGCTTTAACTTGATCCCGCTTGTTCGAATCGGGTTCCTGAGCCCGGAGCGCATTCCCGCCCACACATAGGGCCGTAAATACTCCCAATAATGATGTCAATTTCATTCTGCTACTCGGATTGCGTCGGGACTGAATGCGCCCCGACAATTCATCTGACATAATAAAAGCCACAGGCACGACGCCGGTGGAAAACAACGAACCGGTCTGGATGAATCAGGCGACTGGAGGAGCGCGCCCAGGCGGAAGGTAATGAAAGCGCTGGCTGAACGAAGGATTTGCCGGCGGAGCTAGATACAATTCAACATCAGGCGGAGTCGAGACGTCTCCATCCGCTATCGGCAAATCGACCGATCCTTCAGCGAAATGCTGCACCGCGCAGTCGTGCGTCTCTGAATGCGCTGCGTCATGAAGCCAGTCATGCGATGCCGGCGATGCGGCGAATATCCCGATCGAAACAACACACACGCTCAGCCATACGGCGAGCAACGGGCGTAATCGGTTTTTACAGAACCGCTTCATTCAATAGACGAGCGAATGCAATACCGCCTGTTGAAAGCTCATTGCAAGGGAAATTACCCTGAACGAACCCAGCCGTCACGAAAACCAGGTCGCCGACGACATCCGCCGGAATAACCGATCACCAAATCCGAATACAGACGCGGGTGCCAAAATTGCCCCTTGTTTCATCGGTTGAATTGCCTGAGGGTCTCCAGCATCCAATAAATCGCGACAAGCCGTGCTGAATCTGACTCATCATTCTCGACGAAACTTCCTGCGCATCGGATCGCTGGGACTGGGCGGAATGACCCTCACGGACATGATGGGCTTCCAGGCGATGGCGAAATCGCGCAAGTCCCCGCTCAAGGACAAGTCGGTCATTTTCCTCTTCATGCACGGCGGACCATCTCAGTTTGAGACGTTCGATCCGAAGATGGACATGCCTTCGGATATCCGGAGCGCCACCGGGGAAATCAAGACGACGATTCCCGGAATTACTTTCGGGTCCACCTTTCATCGCCTGGCAAAACTGGCGGACAAGTTTTCCGTTGTCCGCTCATTCTCCACCGGCGATGCCAGCCACGATATCAAGCCGATCATGTGCAAAGACACGTTGGGCGCGAACATGGGTTCGCTTTATTCGCGGGTCGCCGGTCCGGTCCGGCCCAATTCCGCGATGCCCTCCAACGTGGCGCTCTACCCGCAGGCGGTCGATCCCGCCACGATGCCGCCGATCTTGAGATTCGGGGATTTCAACTCCAGTGGGGACCTCGGCGTGGCCTACGCACCCTTTGTGCCTGGCGCAGGAGGCGGACTGCAACAGGACATGAAGCTCAATCTTCCCACGCAACGCCTGGCCGACCGCCGCAGCTTGCTCTCCAGCATCGACGACTGGAAACGATTTCTCGACACCAGTGGAATTGTCGAAGGCATGAGTTCACTTCAGCAGCAGGCATTCGACACGTTGCGCCGAGGCATCTCCGAAGCATTTGATCTTTCCAGGGAAGATCCGCGACTTGTTGAGCGGTACGACACCTCACCGCTGGTGCCGAAAAATACGATTCGCAAAGTCTGGGCAAATTACGAGCGCTACGCTGACAACGCAGCGACGCTGGGAAAATTGCTTCTACTCGCTCGCCGACTCTGCGAACGCGGTGCCGGGTTTGTGACCCTCACAACGAATTTCGTATGGGACATGCACGCGGACAAGAACAATGCCACAATGCCGGAAGGCATGGGCTACGTGGGCGCTCCATTTGATCACGCGGTTTCGGCATTCATCGAGGATGTCGAGTCACGCGGCTTGCGTGAAAAGATTCTCCTCGTTTGCTGCGGTGAGATGGGACGCACACCACGCATCAATGCCCGGGGCGGCCGCGACCATTGGGGCCGTTTGTCGCCGCTGATGCTATACGGTGGCGGACTCAAAATGGGCCAGGTGATCGGGCAATCCACTCGCGATGGCGGCGAGCCAGATTCCAATCCAGTCACGAACAGAAACCTCATCGCCACCATCATGCATACGCTCTTCGATATCGGGGAACTGCGAGTGTTGGAGGGGTTGCCCAAACATCTTGTGGATACCATTACTTCTGGAGTGCCGATCAAGGGATTGGTGTAAACGCGCCGGAGCGTTGCACCTGCGGGACTCAGGTGCTCCTGAATCCAAATGAAACCTTTCCCCTACCCGCCCGTCTCTTAAGCCATACGATGCGACTCCTTTTTCAATTTCTGATAGTCGCTATGGCGCTCTCGAACCTCGACGGTTTCGCACAATCCCGTCAGGTGGCGCGCCTCAAGCAAATGGACAAGAATGGCGACGGCAAATTGTCCGCCGAAGAAGCGGGCGCAAAGCTCCGGGACCGGCTGAAGGCGTTCGATGCCAATGAAGACGGTTTCATCAATCCGACGGAACTGGCCGCGTCCGGCGCCGGCGGCGACAAGACTTCACAACGTCCCGGAGGCGCGAATGCGGCGTTTGCGGTGAAATCGTTCAAGGGGTTCGAACGGACAATCGATCCCGTTCAGTCTGTTCTCACCAAAGAATGCCAGCGGAAAACTGCCCCTCGTGCTTTGCCTGCATGGTCGCGGCGGGAACACCCGGGCGGCGAACATTGCGGCAGGCAGCCACGT
>CALBIE010000260.1 GCA_937893495.1 uncultured Verrucomicrobiales bacterium
AGCGGCTGGAATACGTCAATCAGTTTGAAGGTCCGCCGTCGATAATTGCCTCGCCGTTGAATGACCGGCAATTAGTGTTGGCGTCGTTTCCAGGCCGTCTGCCTCCCTCGCGAACTTTTTCCAATCCCGAACTTTTCATCCGCCACAAAACCGACGTGTTTCCGTGGATGTTCGCTTACGTGTCTGTGTTCGATCATCCGTTTTTCGCGGTGACGGATACGAACGGGCAATTCCACTTTCCGCACCCGTTGCCGCCGGGCAAATACACGATCGCCGCGTATCATCGCAAGGCGGGCGAGGTGATCCGCGATGTGGTGGTGGACGCCACGGGGGCCATTCAGGGAGCGACGACCCTTGATTTCGAACTGCATGTGCCCACGAGTCCGCAAGGACCTGTCGCCGCCAGCCGCTCCGCGCCAGTGCCTGCATCTTCGGCCCGGCCGCCTGCCCCACGGCCTGCAGTCAATGAGAAACCGGCCCTTCCCATTTCGCGCGTCGAGGGTCGGAACAACATTCTGCATCATCTCGAGACGCTGATGATTCCGACCGTCAATTTCGACGGCCTGCCGTTGCCGGAAGTCATGCGGCTGCTCGACACGGCCATACGCGAAGCCGCCCCGGGTAAGCGCGCCGTTCCGATGTTCCTCAATCCCCGCGTCAAACCATTCACCAAAAAGGGCGCGCAGGATTTGGATGTCGTCATCATTGACGTGGCCGACCGCGCGACGCCGTTACAGAACCTGAGCGCACTGGACGCGCTCGACGTCATCGTGAAGGGCGCCGACTCGCCGATCGGCTTCGTGGTGACGGACAGCGGCGTTTCGTTCCGCTTTCGGGATCCCGCCAAACCATTCGTGCTTCCCCGGTTGAACACGAAACCCGACAACACGGCCCTGCGCGCGAAGCTGGAGAAGATCATCCTGCCGGAGGTCGTGTACAATGGGTTGCCGTTGACCGAGGTGCTTAAAATCATTCGCGACGATGCCTTGCGGTTCGACGCGGAGCGGGAGGGTGTAAATTTTCTAATCACTCCCTACTTTCCAGACCCGCCGCCGGGAGCGCGTCAACGATCGATGTTGAAGGACGTAAACGGCAATCCCTTACCACCGCCGCCGGGCGCGGGTCCATTTTTCGCGATCGAACTCGACACGGTCATTGTGACCATCAAGCCGCCGCTCAAGAACGTCCGGCTGATTGACGCGCTGGACGCCATCGTCAAGTCCGCCGATCGGCCCATCCAGTGGCGCATGACGGATTACAGCGTTCTGTTCACGCCGGATTATGACAAAGTGAAACAACCGCCGGTCGCGCAGCCGAAGCACGATGCCCTTCTCTATCCGACAAATCCACCGAGAGCGGTTGGGAGTCCGCAGTTATCCGATCGACTCGAAGCCCTTCATGAAATGCGTTCCTTGCTCGAACAGGAGATTGCGCGAGGCGAGAAAGTGTATTTACCGCGACATCCAAGGATGGATTCGCTGCGGAGGCGGTTGGGCGAGATCAAGGGACAGATTGAGAGTCTGACCGACGAACAAAACGCAATCATCCGGCAGGCCAAGGAAGCCTTGCGCGCCAAGACCACAGGCCCCGCGAGTCAAACGGAAAAGGGCCGCACCAAAACACCTTCCGACATTCAGGCAGAAAAATCCCCCTACATCATTGCCAGGGGCGATGAGGTCTTCATCAAAGTCTGGAAGCGCGATGATCTCGGAACCAGAGTCATCGTTCAACCGGATGGGGGAGTTCTTGTTCCGGTTGCGGGCCAGGTTTCCGTGGAAGGCATGTCACTCTTGGAGGCGCGCGACGCCATCGTCCGCGCGTTCGAACGGGCCGGAGTCGAAGGTCTCAAAATGGTGCTGACCGTCACTGAACACCGGCTCATGCAGTCCGAGGCGGGGAACAACGGCTTCATGGAGTTGGACGTTTTGGACGACAGCCGGACAGGAAAATTCCTCGATTCGATCATCGTTCCGGAATTGGGTTTTGATGACACACCATTGATAAACGTATTGACCTACCTGATGAAGGTTGTGAACTCAGCACGAAGTGGCGATCCGAGCACTCCCATCGGTCTGTCCGTGTATGCGTTGAGCGGTCACCCGATCACCAGACTGGAATCCGTTCGCGTTACCGTAAAACCAACCCTGAAAAACGTGCCGTTTCGCAAGGCTATCCTGGCGGTTCAAGCTAGCGCGGACATACGAATCAACATAAGGCTCGGAGACCGGGCCATCTTTGCTCGGCCGGAATACATATCGTCGCCAATGGGACGCCACCCGGTCAGGTTTTTCATGGGTACCGTGCAGCTTGTCCGGCTTGCTGAACTCCTTGGTATCACGACACTGCCCCGAATGAATCCCCATCAAATGCTCCGGGATTACCTTGTTGCGAGCGGAATCACCAATTTTACAGCCGCTCGACGATATCCGCCCGGGCCTGACGAGTTCTTTTACGATTCGAGCGTGAACCAATTGTTTTTTGTTCTGGACCGCAAAGATGAGGTTCCCCTGTCCAAGGCGATCCGCCGCCTCAATTCCAAGTATCCGCTTCGCGTGAAGATCGAGACACGATTGTTCATGATAACGAATGCACCTGCGCTGGCTGCCGGGGGAATCAGCGATCTCCCGCCTTCCGGAACGAACAGATTTCCGAGCCCGAACAAAGGCGGATTCACCGGGAGACCTTCGCCAACAACGAACGGGATTCCCGGGCCGGTCCAAGCAGTTTTGACCGCCCCTCAGTACCGGATGATCGTTCGCGCAAGTGAACAGAAATACGGCGTGAGCGGTATCGACGGCCCCACAAAGACAATCCGTCCCGGTCGGCGGTCCTCCATCCATTTCGGTATGGCGATGTTGAAAGAGCTTGGGGTCGAGCCGGTCGATCTGCGCCTCACCGGCCCCATCCGCTTGAAGGTGCAAATCGTGTCCGGCGATGGAAACGCGCCAGTGCCGCCCGTGTCAAAACTGTGGGACATTACGCTGAATGACGACGACACCGCGATGTTGGCAGTTCCGATGACACCGCAGCCGCCCATCGTCTCGCAGCCCGTGCCCGCGCATCGGCTTGCTGTCGATTCGTTGATGATCTTTCTCAAAGCGTCCCGCGTGGATTCCAATGGCGACCCCTTTCCTCCATCGCCGACCAAAGCGCTCAACCACACTTTCTGAAAAACGGGACACCTGAATATCGCCCACAGATAGCAATGCCGACCCACGGATAAGATCCGACTCCGAAGTGGAATGGGGAGCGCGCCCGCCTCGGGCGCAGTTTTCCGCGCCCTCGCGGAAAACTCGTTCGCACCGAAATGATTCGAGCATTCGTGTCAGTATCGCGCGCAAGACGCTGGCCGCGAGGCGCGGTCAGCCACACCCGGGGCGGGTGTGCTCCCCAACTTCGGAATTCCATCAAACGCCGAAGCCCTTTCCCATCCGTGGGCCGGCTCTGATATCCGTGGGTGCCTTATCGGCGGACCGGGAATTCCTTGTTCAATTCCCGTTCCAGCCCGGCGACCGTGGAAGCAAGGCGCTTGTTCGCTGCGATATTCCGGCTTTCAATAGCGTCGCTGCGGTGGTCGTAGAGTTCACGGGCAATTACTTTGGTCTCAAACTGTCGCCATTCCGTGTAGCGGAAATCCTTGGTGCGGACGCTTACGCCCATCGCGTCCGGTTTGCCCTTGTAATATGCCGGGCGCGGATGCTGCGTGTAGGCGGCTTCCTTCACCGTGGCCATCGGATCGGTGAGAATTGGAACGAGGCTTTTACCTTCCAGATTCTTCGGAGCGCTCAAATCGGTCAGGTCGGCCAGCGTGGGATAAAGGTCGATCAGTTCGGCGAGCGACTCGGTGGCTTTGCCGCGTTGTTTCATGCCCGGCGTCGAGATGATCAGCGGCACGCGGGCATCGTATTCGAAGCACGACGTCTTGGCCCAGAGTCCGTGTTCGCCGAGGTGAACTCCGTGGTCGGAAAGAAACACAACGATTGTGTTGTCACGCAGGCCGTTTTCATCCAACGCCCGCAGCACTTTGCCAATCTGCGCGTCCATGTAGCTGACACTGGCGTAATACCCGTGGCGCAGGTGCCGCGTGAATTCGACGGTAAGCGGATAATCTTTTGGCATCGCACCGTAGCCTTTGATCTCGCGATAATCGTGCAGTGCGATCGGCGGACAGCCGATTGGCGCATTCCAGGTGACCGGCATGGGCAGGTCGCGGAGGTCATACAAATCCCAATACTTCTTCGGCGCGACGAACGGCAGATGCGGACGCCAGAAACCGACCGCGAGAAAGAACGGTTTGTTTTTCAATTCACCCAGCGTCGCTACAGCCGCCTTCGCGATGCGTCCGTCCTGATACGCTTCGTCGTCCACAGCGAATTGTTCCGTGACGGGAATGTCGCCCTTCTTCTGCATGCCCTTTCTGTGCGCCGTGACGGTGTCCGCCGAGTGCGTGCCGGTGGACATGACGGGCGGTTGCGACCACGACGGTTCATCGCCCATGTTGCCCGTGTTATGGAAAAGCTTGCCGATGCACCGCGTCTCGTAGCCGTTCTGCCGGAACAACTGTGGCAACGTGACGAGATCCGAAACCCTGCCCATGAGCCGCGATGCCCCCTCACCCCGTCCCTCTCCCCCTATGGGGGCGAGGGTGCCGGAAGGGCGGGTGAGCGGATTCCTGGGATTTTTGGAAGAATTCGCGGGTCGCGATTCTTTGAAACTTTTCCGGAAATGCGTGCGCAGATCCCACACGCCGATCGTATCCGGTCGGAGTCCCGTCATGAATGACGCACGGGAGGGATTGCAGACCGCCTGTTGGCAATACGCGCGGGTGAACAGCCGACCCTTTCGCGCGAGCCGATCGAGATTGGGGCTGATGACGTGATTCGCGCCGGTGCAACCCAGCTCCGCGCGCAAGTCATCCGCGACGATGAAGAGGACGTTTGGGCGCGCGGCCAGAGACGAGGTTGGGACGGCAAACAAAAGCGCAAACACGGACAGCAGAATCAGAAGCGAGCTTGAATCGACATTTCGAAATCGTAGCCGCCGACGTGAGGAGAATCCGAGCACGAGAATTGTGCGGCATGAAACCCACGAACTCGCGTCCTCCGGCGGCGAGGCTTTGCGGTGTGGGGCAGGTCTCCGACCTGCCAGTTGCGGCTTCTCTGAGGGCGCGGCTCCCGGAAACGAAAGTGAGTCTGGATGTCTCCGGGGAACCAGAGGTTCCCGGAACCGGCGGGTCGGAGACCCACCCCACATTTGGCAAACCGTTCGTTGGCAGGCTATGACGAAATTCGTTCTGTCCAATAGCAAGCGAGCCTCGTCACCTCGGCTGCTACGGCAGGGCAGGTTTTCGAACCATTTCATTTCCGCTCGCCTTTCAATTCTTTCAACAGTTCCAAAACAGTTTTGCGAATCACCTTCTCAGCATTTACTTCGAGCAACGACGAGCGCGCCGGCCAGGTCTCGTATCCGCCCCATTCGTGTTGTTCGGGCGTCGGCAGGTATCCGTAGTAACCATTGGCCAGTTCAATCGTGAACGTGTCCTTGAAGGGGCTCGCCTTCTTGATGGCCAGTCCGGTTTCCGCGAACACCTCGTTGGGAATCGCGCAGATGGCGAGGTCACCAATGCGGAATGCCTGCAACGGCACGCTCACTTTATCGGGATATTCAGCCAATCCGAGCGCCTCCTGCGCATAGACTTGCGGACGGGTCAGGCGCTTTCCAGGCTTTACGGTGGCCATCGTTTGGCGTGCCCACTTCAATCTTGCTGTGTCGGGCTTGCGGACGGCGAATTCGACTTCGCGATACGCGACGTCCAGAGTGATGTCGCGTTGATGTCTTTTCTCCAGCTCGTTGTAAACCTTCTTCGCCTCGTGCGCCAAATCGTCGGCCACTTCGCGCGCATGGACGTAGGGCGGATGTCGTTCGCGCGGTTTGGAAAAATCGACGGCATTGACGTCGCCGCTGGTGCCGTTGGACATGAGACCGACAAAGCGCGGATACGTGAAGTCCACCCCTTTGACATATTCAAAAACCTTCTTCGCGAACATTCCGTAGTAGTCGGCACTGACGGTGCCACCGGGAATACCGCCGACATAGTGCAGTCCGTAATTGGCGAGCAGAGCAAAGGGTTTGGATTCCACCGTGCGGAGGGAAACGACATACACAGCCGTGTCCACGGGGCCGGCCGGGCGAATCAACGCATCACCGCGCGGCGGGTTCATCCAGACTTTATCCCCCTTCCGACCGAACGGATTGGGTGGAACGAGTTTCGAGTCAACGAACCAGCGACGATTGTGAACGTGCTGTGGCGCGAAACCTTTCTCCCATCCGATCTCTGCCGGTTGGGCGTTGTTAAAGGCGCATCGAATTCCGTCGGCGATGCGCCGGGCGAGGAAGCGATGATACTCCTCGTTCGCCGCGCCTTGTCCGATGCTCACGGCGCGCGGCGTCGAATGCGTGTGCGTCGCGGCGATGAGGATGTTTTCTCGCGGCAACCCGATGGCTTCCTTCAACAACCGCTTGGCCTCATCATGAATCGCGCGCTCCATCATCGTGTTGTCCACGATGGCAATGGCGAGACGAGTCTCGCCGTCATCAAACGCGAGGCAGCGGGCGTGCAGTTCGTCGTGAATATTCTTTGCCGGACCAATTTTCATGATCGTCCCGTCGAGCAGAACACTCAGGTGCGGCGTGATGTTCGCGGTCGCCGCGCCGGCTTTGAACAAGGGCTTTGCAGCGGGCGTATCCGTTGCGCTGGTCAGCAGCAGAGCGAGGAAGGTCGGCAGATATCGAAGCATTTGCGTATTCATGGGAGTGCGGGATATCATCCGATAATTCCAGATTTCGGCCAGTCAAAATATAGCCCGTGCGGAGTCGAGCTGAAAGTCCGCTGCCCGAAACGCACTGATTTGCCAATCGGGAGCGACACCCCAGGGTGTTTGGTTGGCGGTTGAGAAAGGCCTGTGGGAGTGGGAGAAAAGATTTG
>CALBIE010000261.1 GCA_937893495.1 uncultured Verrucomicrobiales bacterium
GGTTCTTGGTTCTTGGTTCTTGGTTCTTGGTTCTTGGTTCTTGGTTCTTGGTTCTTGGTTCTGGCGTCTGTGGTCTGTGGTCTGTGGTCTGTGGTCTGGCGTCGCGGGTTTAGGGTCTCGGGATTTGATTTCAGGGTTCAATGTTCGATGTTCGACGTTTTACATCGGATGGACACATCATGATTCCACCCTCAAACAGCAATCCTGCGGGAGCGCGGCTGTGTGCGGAGCACCAGCCGCAGCACGTCGCCAAATCAAGTGACGACGGAACGAATTCAACCGCCCAATCCGGCAAAGCTGCTGCGGCTGGTTTTCGACACAGTCGCGCCCCGAAACACAAACGGGGAATCCACACGAACGCGCCGCAAAATGCCCACCGGCCGAGCTTTGCGTTTGACCGGAACGTCGCCCTTCCATACCCTTCGATAGTCGTAAGGAAACTTTCCGCCACTTTCAAAATGCAAGAAAGGGTCGGATACATCGCATAGCCATGCGTTCTTTCACGACAATCAATTGGTAACGCCTTAGCCATTTCGCACATGCCTTCCATTCCAAAGAGTCAGAAACTCACAGTCGCGGTGGCCTTTGTGGCGATATTCTGGGTCATTCAGATGTCCATTCGCTATGCAGGACTCAAACGAGAAATTGATTCCAGTTACATGTTTCGTCACAGGATTCGAGCCGTCGATTCCATGACCGGGCGCGATATCGAATCCTTTACGCTTCGCGGCCCGACTTCAGGAACACCACAGAGATGGTCTCGCCACATGGGAGTTTCGGCCAGCTCGCCTTCGGTGATGGAAGTTTACGGTGTTGCAATTGATCTCGTCGTCTATCACCTCGACGCAGCGGGATACGATACACAGCGAGTCACCATCGATCGGACCACGAGAGAGAGTGAAATCGTCGTCGAGCTTTCACCTACCGATGACGATACCGACGAAATCCAGTAGCCGAATTCACCTTGACCGGCTGTCGTGCGAATTTGGACGATGCCAACTCAAAGGGGCGCGGAATTTATTCCGCTTCGCGCCGTAAGATATCAAAGTCCAGCGTGCCTGCGGGAGCGCGGCTGTGTGCGGAGCACCAGCCGCAGCACGTCGCCAAATCAAGTGACGACGGAACGAATTCAACCGCCCAATCCGGCAAAGCTGCTGCGGCTGGTCTTCGACACAGCCGCGCCCCGAAACACAAACGAGGAATCCACACGAACACGCCGCAAAATGCCCACCGGCCGGGCTTTGCGTTTGACCGGAGCGCCGCCCTTCCATACCCTCTGGTAGTCGTAAGGAAACTTTCCGCCACTTCCTGAGTGCAAGAGAAGTCCGAATATCTCACATAGCCATACGTTCTTTAACGACAATCAATAGTTGAACTGAACCGAAAACCATGGAGCGAAAAACAGTTTTTGTTGTTCAGCATCTTCGCTCCAAAGGGGGCTCCGAGAACGTAAAAACAATTGGCGTATATTCATCCAGATCAGAGGCAGAGGCGGCCGTTGAGCGTAAGCGAAAGTTTCCCGGCTTTGCACAGTTCCCTTGCATTGTAGACCCCTCTCACGATGAAAATGAGTCCGGGTTTTACATTGATGAGTATCCGCTAGATCAGGACCAATGGAGCGAAGGCTTCGGGCTATGAGCCAACCAATCAAAGGGCCACCAAATTCTCCACGTGAACCGCCGCCCTGCGCTTCTCCGGGCTCCGACAACACCCGACATGAGTGTCCCCACCGGGCGGTTCCGAACTGAATCGCCGAGATGGGCTCGAATCGGAGTTTCTACTTCAAACTTCGCAGATACGCCACCAGGTCCGCCAATTCCTCCTGCGGAAGCGCTTGGTCGAGTCCCGCCGGCATCAGGGAGACCGACGCCTGCTCAATCGCCTTGATGTCGGAGCGAAGAATTGCGCGTTGCGCGTTCGTCGCGTCCACGAGCACCACAGCGTTTTCGTCCTCGCGCAGAATTCGCCCGTTGAGCTGATCGCCATTGTGTAGCGTCACCTGATAGGGCTCATACTCGCGAGCAAAGGAAGCGTTCGGAAATGCTATCGCCTCCAGCAGATCACGCTGCGTCCGGATGGCGCCGATGTTCGTGAGTTCCGGTCCGACAATGCCGCCCTCGCCATTGACCTTGTGGCACACGATGCAGGCCGCCTTCTTGAACGCCGCCACGCCGCGATCCGCATTACCGTGCCGGGTCGCAAGTTCCAACTCCGTCAGGCGCGTGTTTTGTTGCGAGTGAGTGGCTTCCCGTTCTCGCAGCATTTCATCCGCGGCAGTCGCGACAGACGCCGGAAACTGTCGCTTGAGTTCCGTAATCCTTTCGGTCGGCAGGCTCGCCGATCCCGGTGCAATTTTAATCGCGGCGAAGAGCGCCTTCCCGATTGCGGCATCACTGCTGCCTTTGAATCCATCCACCAGCGCGTTGAGTTCCAGCGGACCGGCGGCCGCAATCTTCGGCATGAGTTGCCGTTGCTGCGCACGCGTCAGGCGACTGCGCCCGAGTGCCGTGGCGGTCACGAAACGTTCTCCAACCGGATTGGCCGGCGTAAGTTGGTTCAGGAATAGATCGAACAGTTCGTCGGGCAATGGTGTTTGTCGTGGCGCAGCCGCCCGTGCCGCCGCCATTCGCAACTCCATCGGATTCGCGATCAATTTCACAATTCCGACCAACTCGTCATCCCTCTCGGCCATCCGATGCGCCTCGATGGCGCGAATTGCCGCAATCGCGACGAGCGGACCGGATGAATTGAGCGAATCCAGCACGGCCGCGCGCCATGCTTTCGGCAGTCCCTTGGTCTCCGCACCGGCAATCGTGTTTAACAGCAGTAAACGCGTGACCTCAGTTACATCAGCGGTTCGCAGAGTTTTCGCCACCAGATCCTGCAAATCCTTATCCGTCTGGAATGCCAGCAGAACCTCTTTCAATCCGGAGGGTGGCGCGGCTGCTCCAGCCAATGTCTTTTGCAGATAATTTCGAATCGGTGCAATCCATTTACGACGGGTGGCCACGTTGATCGCGTGATTGCGCAACGCGTCATCGTGGGATGCCAGTAACGGCGTCAATTGGTCGGACAGTAGTTTTCCCTCACGCATTTGGTCGAGTGCGATGAGCGCGCCGCGCTGCACGGTTGCGTGCAAGGATGCCAGCCCGCGCGCGGTTTGGCGCGAATCATTCAGTTCGATGAGCGCATAGACCAACGCGTGATGCAGAAACCGATCCTCGCCAATCGATTCCAATGCCTTTAGCAGGGCAGGAATCACCGATTGATCGCCGATGCGACCAAGCGCAGTGGCGCATTCACGTCGGATGGCAGCTTCATCGGAAATCACATGGTCTTTCAACCAACCGAGCGCCTGCTTGTCGCGATAGGTGGATACGCTTCGCGTCGCAGTGAGGCGCACGGAGAAATCGGCACCGTCGAGTGCTCCGCGAATCGCCTTGCGTGCCTCGGTTGTGCGAATGCGCGTGAGTGCCCAGACGGCATTGCGGCGGGATTGCCCATTACTGGTAGCGCGGACTTCCAAGTCTGCCGTATCGCGGGTTTCCAAACCCGCCGGTTGCACGCCAGCCAAATCGGCGCTCGGCCGCTTTGCCGATTTGGAAATCGGCGACACAGCAGGTTTGAAAACCTGCGCTACAGACTTTCGCTTCAACACCTCACTCAAAGCCGGTATCGACGTATTACCCCGTTTCGCCAGTTCGGCGATGGCGCGATCACGAACGGCAAAACGCGAATCGTCCAGCAGCGGCACGAGTGACGCTGGAACCAGTTTCGCCCAATCAATTGCCACGCCACGTGCATCGGTAACCGGCTGCGCACCCTTCTTCCGAATGCGATAAATCGCGCCACGAATTTCCGGCTTCTCAATCGACGAAGTCGGGCAGCCATAAAGAAACCATCCACCCGTATCGACAACCAGCAGGCTGCCGTCGGCGTCTTCCATCACGTCGGTGAAATGAGCGTTGGGATTCGACGAGTCGAGGAATATCTCGTCGCGAGAAGTGAATCCCGCACCGTTTCGCTGGAGGATGACACGGTAAATCCGGTGCGTGTTGAATTCGCAAAGGAAGACATTGTCACGATACGCATCGCCGAAAGCGCCGCTGCGATAGCGGGTCAATCCCGGCGGTGCCACCCAACCGCGGCGACTGACCGGCGGCAGCAACGGATAACTCGTCTGCGGAAGGTAGGTGTTGCCCACGCGACTCGAACTGAGATTATACCGCGCGCCCCAGACCCAGTGCAGCAGTGCATCGTGCCGACCGTTCACATTGTCATAGACCGCGACCGTGCCGAGTACTTCGCCTTCCTTCGTGAATGTGACTTCGACGGGATTGGCCATTCCGCCATGCGCCAGGTCCTCGGTGTCCGTGCCATCCGGCCACGAGGAAAAAACACCCGGCGCGCGGCTCGTCCATGGGCCGTTCAAATCGAACCCATCGCTGGTGTCGCCCAACGTCCATCCGTGTTGCCCGCCACACCAGTACATCCGCCCATCCGGCCCAAGCACCGGACCGTGAAACGCGGATGACATGCCATTGAAACCAAATTTTCCGTTCACCGGCGTCTGCTTGTCCGCCTTGCCGTCATTGTCCGTATCTTCAAACTTCCAGACATAAGGCGGCGAACAGACATAGAGCGCTCCATCGAGCCATTGCGCGCCATTTGGCAGCACGAGGTTGTCAGCAAACACGGTGGATTTGTCGTAAACCCCATCGCCATTCCGATCCTCCAGCATCAGGATTTTGTGCAAGCGTTTCTCCAGCAACTCCGGTGCCTTGGCATTAACGCCCACCGACTCGGCAACAAACATTCGACCGCGATCGTCCAGGCACGCCATCATGGGATGCTTCACCAACGGCGGTAATGCGGCCGGAACAATCTCGAACCCTTCCGGCACGGACATCCGTGGCACGACGAAGTTCGCGGAATTGGCCGGGACGAATCTCAGGGAACGCAGTCTCAACCAGGTCGATTTAATCGGACCGGTCGGACCAAACCCGATCTGGTGATCGCCGGCCGGCAGCTTGACGGTGCCGATGATGTAACGCGCGTATCGATCGGCTCCGCCCGTCGTGCGAATCGGGGCGACGCGCAATGGCCGCCCATCCAGGCTGATGCGGGCCGACTGCATGCCACCGCGGGATACGTCAGGCATCGCCCATTCGGCATGGATGTCATACGTGCCCTCGCGAACACCTTTGACGTCCCATACCGCGGCATTTTCGGATCCTCTCCATCCGCCGAGCGAGGCCTGTGTCGCATGAAGCGTCAGTGGCGCGCCATGGATAGAAGCAGTCGCTGGCATCAGAGTGATCGTCTCATCGACTCCGGGTGAAACCGGCGTCGGCGTGGTTCCCCTGACATCAATCCTCGGTGCCATCGCCGCCGCAGCCGGCCTTGGCGGCGAATACTCGGGAATTCTGCTCGAACCTTCCGGCAACAAAACGATTCGCCGCAGGTCAAACAAATCCTCCGCCTTGATTTTCTGGTCCGGTGAAATCGACAAATTGATGGATGGTCCGGGCAACGTAATTTCGCCGATAGCCTGTGCCTTGAAATTCCCCCATCCGCCACTGGGCTGCACCTTCGATTTCAGAACCGCCGTCCCAGCCTGGTTTTGAATCGTGAAGGATTGCCCGGCGCAGGAATCCGGCGCAGCCCACTCGAGCACGACCGTGTATTTGCCCGGCTTCACGCTGCGAAGCTGCCACATGGCCCGGTCAGTCGGGTTCTTCCACCACGCCAACGCGTTCACCCGTGAATTGATTTTTAAGGAGTCGCCATAAAGGACCGCATCCACCGGCAGCAGGTTGAGTGAATGATCCTTCTCCGGCGTGATGACTTTTCCAGTCTTCGTCGGGCGAACTGCCGGGGCGGTCGGCGGTATCTTCGGTGACACGGTCGGCGTAATCTGACCGGCTCCAGCACCGAGCACTTTTCGGAACTGAGCCGTCGTGCCAATACGGGATTTCGACCTGCCGCCCTTCCACAAATCCCATTTCGGGTCGGCGTAGCGATCAAACCACGCATGCAGGCGCTTCTTGAGATCGGCTCGGAGCGACGCGGGCTGTTCGGCCCCGGCGAGATTGTTGAGTTCATCCGGATCATTCCGCAGGTCAAAGAGTTCAGCCGATGGCGCTTCGCCAAGACGTTCGACATACTTCCAGTCACGCGTACGAATCGCCCGGACATTCTCGAACTCAAAAAAGGCCTCATCTGACCAGGGCTTCAATTCGTTCCCTCGCAGCGTCGGAGAGAAATCGCGTCCCGGAGACTTCACCGGCTTGTCCGGCATCGGCAGCTTGAGCAGACCCAACACGCTCGGCATGAAATCGTAATTCGTCACCAGGCGATCTTCGATGCGGTTCGCCGGAATCGTTCCCGGCCAACGAAAGATCATCGGGATATGCATGGTTCCGTCGCGGACGTGCAACGGTTTCGAATGATCGCCCATCCCCCAGAATCCGGCATGCCCCGCCACCGCGCCCTGATCCGCCGCGTAGATGACGAGCGTGTTCTCGTCGAGCTTCAGCCGTTTCAACGTTTCGAGAATCCGGCCGACACCGGCATCCACCGCCGTGACCTGCCCGGCAAGATTGCGGCCCGCCTCGATATCCCCGATGAGGTCATGCTGATTGCGCTGCCATGGATGAATCTTCTTCGGACGCGGAAAGGACGGCAACGGATGATCAACGTAGGGATCGGACCACGGTGAAGGAACCTTCTCGCGCATGGCACCCGACAATGTGTAGGGTCCATTGTAGGCGAGGTAGAGGAAGAACGGCTTTTCCTTGTTCGCCTTGATGAACTCGATGCCACGGTCGGTCCAGTATTCAGACAGGTGCTTTTCGATTTTGTTGGTGCGGCCATTTTCGATCACCGGCTGATTCAGGAATCCTGCTGAGTGACCATGCGCTTTGGTGACCCAGAATGAGAATCCATCCTGCGGATGCAAATTGTCTCCAAGGTGCCACTTGCCCGACAGGCCGCAGACGTAACCCTCGCGATGTAGGATTTCCGGCAACGTCGTGAACTCCTCGAGCGTGTACTTGGCCTGTGGCCCAATCTGCAACCGCCCCGCGGACAGATACCGATGGACGCCGTGTTGGCTCGGCGTCAATCCCGTGAGATACGTCGCGCGAGTCGGTGAGCAGACCGGGTTGTTGGCAAACGCGCGGGTAAACCGCACCCCCTCCGTCGCCATGCGATCGATGTTCGGCGTCTGGAAATCGGGGTTGCCGTAGCACCCCAACTGCCACGCGCCCTGATTGTCCGTGAGAATGAAAACGATGTTGGGACGTCTCGCCTCGGCCAGGCAAAGAACGGCGCTGACTAAAACCATGAACAACACCAAACCCGGTTGGTGGAGTTTCTTTCTCACGGGCATTCCAAAACATTAGGCATGCGACGGCGGGAGCGCGAATACTAAATCCCGGGCTGGCGCATTCGGGTGGAGTCCCGTAGCGCAGGCTTCCAGCCTGCACAAAACAGTTGCCGCATCGACAACGCTCCAGCCTTTCTGCGGCGACGGTTGGCAAGCCCACCTGTTCAACAGGCGAGACGCCTGCGCTA
>CALBIE010000262.1 GCA_937893495.1 uncultured Verrucomicrobiales bacterium
AAATCCTACACCCTTATTCAGTTATGTATATCTATTTAACGCCCAGCACACTAGGGATGGTTACTGAGAACGAAGTCACCGTGAGAAATAGTTTTGTTGCAATTCGCGAGACCATCGCGCTTGAAAAGTCAGTATTCGTGGCAGTTCGCGTCCGCTTTCGCAATCCGTTTGTCGATGGCGACGAAAAACTTCACAAACGCGAAAATTCCGAGCACAATTCCCGCACAGAAGAGGAATGGGATAACCCACAATGCCGCAATGACGCTTATCCTACGATTGCGAACTTCGAAGGCGTCATTTACAGCCGGATCTTCGGCTAGATACCTGATTTTAACCGTGGTCTCCGATCTTGATTTTGCCAGAATTGGTACCCTGCCATTGTAGTGTCTTCCTCCGACTTCGAAGCGGTAGCACAGCATCGCAAGCGTGCGGTACCCGCCGTTGGTCGTCTTAATTACATGACCAGTTGCAATCTTTCCATCGTTCGCCAATACGAATGAATGGTATTCCTCAAGGGCGAGTGACCCTGCGAACATCAATGCGATCACCGAAACGACCGCGCAGAGGAATGATTGAAGGAGTGCGACCATGGAGTCGGTCGATGGTGCACAGTTTACGCGGGCACCAACTCAACCTTGACCTTTCGCCCCAGCACGCGGGCGGCCTTGCCGAGGGTTCGCAAAGTCACGGACGAGTTCGTTTCGTCGAGCAACCGGTCAACCGCCGCGCGGCTGGTGCTCATTCGCCGCGCCATGTCTGACTTGGTGAGGTCCTGCGAAGCGAGAAGTTTGCGCATTTGAAGGGAAACGACCTTCTTCATTGCCTGAAGTTCGACCTCTTCGAGAATGCCTTCGGCCGCAAGGAAATCGGCAAAGTTGCTGCCACGATTTGGATTATTTCGTCTCATATTGTTTCTGGTATTCGTGTTTCCGTTTCTTCGCCAGTTCCAGATCTGCTTTTGGTGTGGCGCGGGTCTTTTTGATGAAACCGTGTAGTAACACTATTTCCTGATCGATCACGGCAAACAGCGTCCTGGCGATTCGGTTTCCCAGGTTGGAGCGTACTTCCCAAATCCCGGCGTTAAGATTGTCCACTAACGGCTTGCCCACCGGCCAAGCGTACTGAACCGTCAGAATGTCAGCTCCGATCACTTTCTTTTCGTCTTTTGTCAAATGGCGCAGCCATTCGCGGACCGGTTCTCTCCCGGCAGCGGTGCGGTAGAAGACGGTGTTCAACGGCCGCGCGGCTTTCACTCGATGGGCAATGTATCAATAATGATACACCCGTCAACCGGTGATTTTACGAATCTGCGCCGAACGTGAACGCCAATCCACCGGGAATCCTGCAATATTGATACCTGTTTCCGCGAACAGAGCCGCGTGGTGCCGAATAAATCTGGTTGCGTGTTATGAAGCGCAGCCGCTGCGCGGGCAAGTATTTCACAGCTCGATACTCTTTTGCGCGCTGACAAAGGGGAGTTTTTTCAGTTCGCTGCGAGTGTACCACTTGCCATTCATTGTTCCGACGACCGTAGTTGAAGCTGCTGTTGCCGCAAATATATGCTGCGTGATTCGGTAGCGGGTGATGGTGTGTTGAATCCGGCCGAAGGGTCTTAATTGGACGACTCTCGACTGTATCGGATGTTGCTGCGGCTCGGGAGAGCCGCGTTCCGGCTGGCGCGGGGTTGGAGGATATCCTTTCGGAGCGCGACTCTCTTGAGTCGCAGCAACGTGGCTTCCTCGAGTGCTGGTCAAATCACCGGATTCGCCCGCCCGAACCGGTTTTGCGAAAAGCCTTTTCAAACTCTGTCGCGGAGTTGTTCGATCCCTTGTTACTTCGATGTTTGGGAATTCCCAGAATCCGCCGTTCACTTCACCTTTTGGTCGTTGCCGGACGAAGTATTTGTCGCCGTGGCGCACGATGAATGTGTGTAATGTCCGCGACGTCGTTGCCGGTCGTTTGCCCAGATTAGGAATGACCTCGATAAGGTCGTCACGTTGGGCGATGCAATTACTTCGCAACGGACACTCGTTACATTTTGGCTGTCGTGGCACGCAAATTGTCGCGCCGAGTTCCATCAGACTCTGGTTCAAGGCGGAGCAGGGGCCGGCCAGAAGCATTGCCGAATTCGCGAACTTCATCGGCTTCATTCGTGCTGCGGCGGTGACGAGTTTTTCGGCGAGTGACCAGATGCGTTCGTTCACCGACTTCTCGCGGGGATTATCGCGAATGCCCTGCAAGCGTGCGACGACGCGGATGATGTTGCCGTCCACGATGGGCGTCGGTTGATTGAACGCGATGCTCGCGATCGCGCCGGCTGTATAACGACCAATCCCGGGCAGTTGGAGAATTGAATCGTTGTCGGTCGGGAATTCGCCGTTGCGTTCCGCAACGATCTGCTTCGCTGCCTTCTGCAGATTGCGAACGCGGGTGTAGTAGCCTAGACCTTCCCAGAGTTTGAGCACTCTCGGTTCGCGTGCTCGGGCAAGTTTTTGAATGGTGGGCAATGCCTTCATCCAGCGGTTCCAATAGGGAATCACGGTCTTGACCTGCGTTTGCTGAAGCATGATTTCCGAGACCCAAATGCCGTAAGGATCCAACGTGCGTCGCCATGGAATGTCGCGCGCATTGTCCAGAAACCAGCGGAGAAGTTTACTGATAAGATAAGTTGGATTGCCGGGCACCTCTTCTGCCGGGCTGGTGACCGCGCTTTTCCGCTGCCGAGCAGGTGCTTGGCGGTCCGGCCGGTTGTTGCCACGACGAGGGGGCATCAGGGATTCGTCAAAATGTGCGACTTATCCTGCCTTCGCTTTTTCGAGCAACGGTGAAAAATCGTCGGCATGATACGAACTCCGCACCATTGGCCCGCTGGCGACGAAGACGAAGCCCATCCCTTCGGCGACCCGGCGGTACTCGGCGAATTTGTCCGGGTGAACAAACTCGGCTACAGGCAAGTGTTGAAGGGTTGGTTGGAGATATTGCCCGAGCGTGAGGATGTCGCAGTTGGATTTCCGCAGGTCTTCCATCGCGGCGAACAACTCGGTTTCCGATTCGCCAAGGCCGAGCATCATCCCGGACTTGGTGAAAACGGAATCCCCCATGCGGTCTTTTGCCTTCTTCAACACCCTGAGCGAACGCTCGTAGGTGGCGCGATGCCGAACTTGCGGCGTAAGTCGTTTCACCGTTTCCAGGTTGTGATTAAAAATATCCGGCCGGGCATCCAGAACCTGGTTGAGTTGATCGTCATGATCGTTGAAATCGGGAGTAAGGACTTCAATTACGGTATCCGGATTCGCGGAACGAACCGCGTCAACGGTTTTTTTCCAATGGTCGGCGGCGCCGTCCGACAAATCATCGCGTGCCACCGCCGTGATAACCACGTGCTTCAAGCCCATTCGGCGGGTCGCTTCGGCGACGCGTTCGGGTTCGTCGATCTCAAGCGGCATCGGCTTGAGGGTGGAAACCGCACAGAAACGACACGCGCGGGTGCAGCGATCGCCGGCGATCATAAAGGTCGCCGTGCCCTTGCTCCAACACTCCCAGTGATTCGGGCATTTGGCGCTTTCGCAAACCGTGTGAAGCTTCAAATCATCGAGAAGATTGCGCGTGCTGGCGAAGGTGTTGCTGGTCGGCAGAGGGAGTCGCAACCATTCCGGAAGGCGTTTACGCGGTTTCAATTCAATATCGGCGTCGAGCATGATTCCTTTACTGAGCTTGAAGCCGATTCCAAAATGCTGCCAATTCGTCAGCCCCGAAATCGGCGAGGATTTCACCATCCACATCGATGCACGGTGCTCTGCTCTGACCGGTCAATTCAACCATTTCGTTGTAGGCTTCAGAGTCAATCGTGACGTCGAGTTTGGTGTAGCGAATGCCGTGCGAGTCGAGCCATTCGATGGCCTCGTGACACCAGCCGCAATAGGGTTTGATAAAGAGGCGAATGTTTCGGGAATTCATTCCTCGGTGATAAACGTGTCGCTGTGTTCGTAGCACGGTGCGCAGCAGCAAAGCAGGCGTAGCACCTCGTCTCCGGTGTTCCAGAGCTTGTGTTTTTTGCCGGGTGGAATGGCGACTGCGTCGCCTGCTTTCACATCGCGAGTTTCCTCGTCAATCCGAATTCGCCCGTGACCATGGGTGAAATAGTAGATTTCTTCGGATTTACTGTGAAAATGTTCCATAGTGCTGCCGCCCACCGGCACTCGTGCGTCGGCGAGGCTCTGGTTCTTTATTTCCGAGTTGCGATGGGCGAGCAGTTCGCGAATTTCCGAACCGTCTTTGGTGATGAAGGCGGGTGCATCGGCAATGTTTACGACGTCCATAGACGGCCGACAGTATTCGGCTTTTTCATCGCCGTGGCAACGTGGAAAGAGTTGTGTGTCACGATTGGCGATGTGATTCACAGTGGATTCGTGTGGGCGCATCCGCGCACAGCCCCCGGAGCGCGACTGTGCCTGAAAGGTCAGTCGCAGCAGCCTCTTCCGGACGAATGCCCTGGAATGGACCACCCCTCTCGACTACTGAACCTGCTGCGGCTGGTCTCCGACACGGCCGCGCTCCGGCGCGGGGGGCAGCGTGCGGATGCGCCCGGTTCGCGTGCGCGAACGGAATATCGTTTGACTGGCTCGGGTGGCGGACTACTCTGTTTTGGCTGGTTTCAAAATCGAATGGTTGCTCCAGAAAATCTTCCACATCGAAGGACGTCGTTATTGAAGTGCTGGTTATTCCCGGCGGCAGTCCTGGCCATTACCGTATCGTTGTCGGCGGATATTGTGATTCTGCGCAATGGCAAGAAGATTGAGGGGCGGGTTGTCGGGAGTGATCGGGTGTCGGTCACTGTGCAGGTGAACGATTTTCTCCGGCTTAAACTCTACCATGAGAGCATCCTGGAAATCAGGACCAACCGGGTCGCGAAGTTTGGCGAAGATCCAAACAAGGTAGAGTTCAAGTATCAACCCGGCGCGAATATGGGGGCTGACGGGGTACCTCTGCCCGAGGTTGTGAATCGGAACAATTTCAAAGTGCCCAGTCCGGTTTTGGTTACGCTGCCGGAGTTTAAACCGAATTCAACGGCGGGCGGTTTTTCGGACGGAAAGACGCTTGGCGTGGATGGACAAAAGCTTTCCGATCATCGCATTTATGCCACGGATACTTATTACTTTGCGCGCAAGGTTCGAGACGGCATGACCAGGGCGACGATTCCGGAGGAACAGGAGCGGATGGGCAGGCTGCGTTCGCTGGCAACCCAGGTGGCGACGGTGAATCATCTCAATGACGATTTACGCACGGGTGTCATGCACGAAGGGCCGGTGCGAACCCGGGACAGGGCCACGGAGGTCCATGCTTTGTTGAAGCGCAATGCTGATGAGTATGTGGCCAGTTACAAACGGGATCCGTTTAAAGAGCCGGAGTATCCCCTGGCGGATCAATTGGCGCGGCTGGACAGCGCGTATCGTAGTTACGAACTGTCGTTTTCGACAATTAATCACGAGGAAAAGTTGCTGGTGCGGGATCGAATTGATCTCTCCACGGCTCCGACCAAGCGGGGTGCAATTCTTCGGGACCGAATCAAGGATTGCATTGTGACGATGTCCGAGGCACGCGGTGAAATTCTGAAACAGTTCAGTTTTTACTACAAAGTGGGCACGATTTCAGAACTGCAGGGAAAACCGGTCGAGGTCGAGCGTTGGACGGTGGCGATGGAGGAGGCCTTGTTGTTTCCCTATCAACGCATTGAAGGGACGGCCGCATTCGACGGATTGCTGGAGGATGCGGAAGGGCGGTCGATATCCGCGGCCAAACCGGTTGTTCTCCCTGAGGGGCACGACGTTCAGTTTATGCAACGCAAGACGGTGAAGTATCCGAAAACGGATGATCGGCCGGAGAAACTTCTCGAAGTGGTTCAGGTGCAGGTGCAGTCCGGACAAATGAGGGACTTCCGGTCCAAGCAACAATTACAGACGATGAATCTGAAAGGGTGGATGCTCGCGGACCGGATCAAGGTGACCAAGGAATGACTTGGCTGCGTAACTCCCTGTTCCTGACCATTACGGGGCGCGGTCTGCGGGAAATTCCCGCATCTGAATTTCGAGAAACAGTCTTGCGTTGCTAGATTGAGAAGAACGACTTGAGCTGGTTGAGAAAGTTATTGGCGTATTGACTCTGCAGGTCGCCGTCGGACGCGTCCGTTTTCTGGTGCTTTGTCTCAGCCAGAATGACTTCCGTTTCCAGTTTTCTTAGAGCCAGGATTTCGCTCAATTTTTCCAGAAGTTCCGGGGACTCGCGGAGGACCACAGCCATTTTTTCCCTGGCAATCTGCACAACTTCCGTATCGACGTTGGCGACGACATTCGCGCTGTATTTTTCTCCGGTCAACAGGGCCATCTCACCGACGCAGTCTTCCTTTTTCAACAAGCCGACTCGAGTTGTGTTGTCGCCCATGTCCACGACAACGTTGGCTTCGCCCTCGATGATGACCAGCATGTAATCGCCTTCTTCGCCCTGGCGTACGAGCTTCTGTCCCTTGCCGAAGAGGAGCCGTTTTGCCCCCTGGACCAATTGCGTGAGCTGCCGCTCGTTGAGGCAACTGAAGAGCGGCTGTTTCGTCAGCATGCTCGCGATAATCGGTGTCTGGTCTTCCTCCTTCTTCTTGCGATCGAACTGCACGACTTGTTTCGGCCACGGGATGGACATTCCGGCCCGGTGCAGTTCGTACCAGGCGCCAGTTCGAATCGCGTCAGCAATGCGATCCATTTTTTCGTCCTCATCAAGCCAGTACTTGATTTCAAACATCGCGGCGCGCTCCGTGAAATCGTTCAAGTAAACTTCCGGAGCCGGATCTTTACGGACACCACCCACGTGCGAAACGGCGGCCATCAGGATATCCCGGACGCGATTGGGCGGGGAGGTGTAGTCCACGGGAATAGTCACGCGAAATGCGTGCAGTTTGACCGGGTAATTCAAGTTGATAATGACCTGCTTGATGAGGTCACCGTTCGGCATGTCCAGATAGATATGGTCAACGGTCCGGATTCTCGTCGAACGCCAATTGATCTCCATCACCTGCCCGGTGTATTCCCCAACGATGATCCAATCGCCGGGCTTGAGCGGTTTGTCGAATTGAAGCGTGAATCCGGCAAACATGTTTGAGAGAATGTTTTGCAGCGCCAGCGCGATACCGGCACCGGCAATACCGCCTCCGACCACGAGCCCTTTGAGTTCCACGTTATATACGAACTGGATGATGATCAAAATCGAACCGACCAGACCGATCAGCATCGTTGAATGCGTCAGGAATCGCGGGATGATCATCTGTCGCTTCTTGGCAAAGTATCCTTCCCAGTAGAAGCGGTTGAAGAGCTTCACGAGGAACAGAGTCGCAAAGAGGATGGTCAGGGCGTGGAGGAGCCGGAGTGCCGCCTGGGGGATGTTGTCGATTTGGCTGGTCGCGACGAAACTGGCCGCAGCGAAACAAAACACGTGAAATTCGCCGCCAAGCTTGACGCTCCACGACCGCTTGAGGACGCGGCCGACATACATCATTGAAAAGTAAACGACGACGAACAGAATTGTGCCAAGTGTGATA
>CALBIE010000263.1 GCA_937893495.1 uncultured Verrucomicrobiales bacterium
GTTCCTGAATGTGAAGCCCGGTCAAAAGGTGAAAAAGGGGGATATTGTTGCCTGGATGTATCTGCCTCACCGCGACAATCGATTGGCCAGTCACATTCATTTTAATCTGATGGATACCGGTGCCCGGGAATTTATGGCGCCGGCGATCTTCAGCGAGGCGGTTGCGAAACAATTCCACGCTCGATGGGGCGCACGCGGGACGGACGCCGGCGATCCGATTCCCGTTTGTCTCGGTTATCGCCTGACGGGGCCGGAGAATCCGTTCGGTACAGGGACGATTGACAAACTGCGGTGAAGTTCGTCAGCCGTGGCGGGATCCTGATTCATAAGAATCTTTGCCGCCTGAATCCGACTGCGCTACGTTTCTTCCGCAACCTATGAACTCCATTTTCTCATTCCTCTCAATGGCGGTTTTTGCCGGTGGTTTTTTCCTGAACTCATTGCCGTCTTCCGCCGCAACCCCTCGACCGAATATTATTTATTTCATGGCAGATGATTTGGGCATCGGGGATATCAAGAGCTTTGGTGGCGACCGTTGTCAGATTGAGACGCCGGCGTTTGATCGTTTGGCGAAGGAGGGGATGAGATTTACCGACGCGCATGCGGCGGCCGCCATCTGTGTGCCGTCGCGCATGGCGATCATGACGGGACGATATCCCTGGAGATTCGGTCGTCCGGAGCCGGGCGGGCCGTGGGGTTATCTCGGGCTGCGATTTCCGTCGGATACATTCACGCTGGGCGACTTGATGAAGCAGGCGGGATATCGGACGGGCTACATCGGCAAGTGGCACCTCGGAACGGAGATGGTGACCAAAGATGGCGCAGTGCAGGGGCCAACGAATGTGGATTACACGAAGCCGGTGAAAGTGGGACCGCCCCAGTACGGGTTCGATTACAGTTTTATTCTTCCGGGTTCACTCGACATGTTTCCGTATGCTTTTTTGCGGAACAATGATTGGATCGGCAAAGTGACCGCCCAGAAGGGTTGGAGCGCCTTCAATCGCGTGGGACCTGCTGCAGACGATTTTGAGGACTATAACGTGCTGGATACTTTTTCGGGTGAAGTGGAAAAATTTATCGCCCGCGAGGCGAAGGCTGCGAAGAACGGGCGGCCGTTTTTTCTTTATTTTGCACTGACTTCACCCCATACGCCCATCAGTCCGAATCCAAAATGGGAGGGGAAAAGCAAGCTGGGGCTGTATGGAGATTTCGTGATGGAAACCGACGATTGCCTCGGTCGGGCCCTCCGGGCGCTGGAAAAACACGGATTGACAGAAAACACACTGATAGTCGCGACTTCCGATCATGGCGCGGCGTCCTATGCCGGGAACATCCGCAAGGCGACCTTTGCACAATATAAACAGATGCAGGATCGGGGGCATTACTCCAGCGGCATCTACCGCGGCTTCAAGTTCTCGGTTTACGAGGGCGGACATCGCGTGCCGTTTGTCGTGCGGTGGCCGGGAATAGTGAAGGCCGGAACAACGTGCGATCGGTTGATTGGATTGCAGGATGCTTTCAGCACGTTCGCTGAGGTGTCGGGACAGGTTCTCGCTGATGATCAAGGTGTGGATTCCTTCAATCTGCTGCCGTTGCTTCGCGATGCGGGCGCCGCTGCGCCCAGACCAACGATGATTCAACAATCCGCGCGAAGTTTTTCGGTGAGGAATGGAGATTGGAAGCTGTGTCTCTGTCCCGGAAGCGGTTGTCCGGGAACTTACGGCAACGAACCCAAATCGGATGACGCCTACCGCAAAGCGTTGGCCGATTTTGGACGGAAAGCGACGTTCGATGAATTGAAGCAGGCGCCGTGGGTGCAGTTGTTTGACTTGAAGTCGGATCCCACGGAATCGAACAACCTCGCCGCAAAGGAACCGGGAAAAGTGCGGGAAATGTTCGCGCTGTTGGATCGGCAGATTGCCGAAGGACGAAGCACTCCGGGGAAAAAGCAATCGGCCGGACCCGCCCGGTTCAATTACCTTGGCGGTGTTCCGGGATTCGTAAAGCGGTAGTCGTGAGTTGCCGAGCGAAGCGGCTTCACAATCATGTCGATGGGCTTTATGCTTGGCCTGGGTCCGACGCGAACCGCAAAACATGAAACAATCCAAAGCAACCGCGACCGATACTTTCTTCCAATTGAAAGACACGGACGTTGTTTTTCCAAAGCAGTGGCGCAGTGGTTCGCTCAAGTACGATGACTTTGAATCGTTGACCGAAGGTGGAACCGCCAAACTACTCACCTGCCTCGATGAAAACCTCCGTCGCGTGGTGGTTTACAAGACTCTCCATGCGCATTTGCTGGACAATGAAATCGAGACGCAACGATTCCTCCGCGAAGCGCGGGTGACGGCGAACATCCAGCATCCCGGCACCGTGCCGGTCTATGAACTGGGGCGTGATCGCAAGGGGAATCTGTTCTTCACAATGAAACGGATTGAGGGTCGCGATTTGCGGAAGCTCCTTGAAGACATCAAGGCGGAGATTCCCGATACGAGCGAGCTGTTTCCGTTGCCCCGGCTGATCGATGTGTTGATCGATGTTTGTCAGACGGTTGCCTATGCCCATGCGCACGGTGTGATTCATCGTGACTTGAAACCGGCGAACATCATCGTCGGAGAATTTGGCGAGGTGATGCTTCTGGATTGGGGGCTGGCAAAGATCATGGGCGAACCGAACCCGGCAGAGACGGACGCTGTTCAGGTGACAGATGAACCGGGGCTGACGCCGGTGGGACGTCGTTACGGAACACCGCTTTACATGTCGCCGGAGATTGCGCGAGGTGACGCCGATATCGATGGGCGGTCGGATGTTTTTACGATGGGGATCATCCTTTACGAGATTCTGACCCGTAAACAAATGCTCCATGGCGAAAACGCCTGGGATGTCGCGGAGACTCTGCTTAACAAACCGATTCCATTGCCCAGCAATGTGGCGCCCGAGCTACAGATTCCGCGAGAATTGGAGGCGATCTGTCTGAAGGCACTGCGTCTGGAGCGAGAAAATCGGTATCCCGATATGAAGGCGCTGCTGGATGATTTGCAGCACTACCGGTTGGGCGGCGAGGTGTCGGTTTATCAGTATTCAGGAATTGAACGACTGAACCGGTGGAACCATCGACACGCGCTGACGCTGACGGCGGTGTTCGCGGGGATCGCCGGCTTCGCGTTTCATTGGCTGCTCAGCCGTTGACGGGTCAGACTCGGCGCAGTCAACGGCAGCCGGAGGAATATTCCTGAGTTCCGATATGGAATGGGGAGCGCGCCCGCCTCGGGCACCGTTTTCCGCGCCCTCGCGGAAAACCCGATCGCATCGAAAAGATCCGAGCGTTCGTGACAGTCCCGCGCGCAAAAAGCTGGCCGCGAGGCGTGGCCAGCCACACCCGAGGCGGGTGTGCTCTCCAACTTCGGAGTTTGCGAAAAAAAGGCCGGCGGAATTCCGCCGGCCTTCGTGTTAATCGAATTTTGATTCTGCCAGTGGTTACTTAAGTGCCTTTTTGGTGGTCTTGATGATCACTGCGGCAACCTTGTAAGGGTCGGCATTGGAGGCCGGACGACGATCTTCCAGGCGACCTTTCCAACCATCTTCAATTGTGGCAATCGGGATGCGGATGGAGGCACCGCGATCCATTGGTCCGTAGCTGAATTGGTCGATGGACTGAGTTTCGTGCAACCCGGTCAGGCGCTGATCGTTATGCGCGCCATAGACCTCGATGTGCTCCTGAATATTCTTGCTGAACTCCTCACAAATCTTCGTGAAGAGTTCCTTGTCTCCGGAAGTCCGCATGGCGGTGTTGGAGAAGTTGGCGTGCATGCCGGATCCATTCCAGTCGCCCTTGATCGGTTTGCAGTGCCAGTTGACGGAGATGCCGTATTTCTCGCCAAGACGCTCGAGCAGATACCTGGCAAGCCAGATTTGGTCACCGCATTCGGCGGCGCCTTTGGTGAAGATCTGGAATTCCCACTGACCCATCATCACTTCAGCGTTAATCCCTTCGACATTGAGTCCGGCTTCCAGGCAAAGGTGCAGGTGCTCATCGACCATGTCGCGACCCAATGTGTTGCGGCTGCCGACTGAAGTGTAGTAGGGGCCTTGCGGACCGGGAAAACCATTCTTCGGAAAACCGAGCGGACGATCAATATCATCGTCCCAAAGCGTGTATTCCTGTTCGAGACCGAACCAGAAATCGTCGTCGCGATCACTGATGGTCGCCCGGCCATTGGATTCGTGTGGTGTGCCATCAGCGTTGAGAACCTCCGTCATCACGAGCCAGCCGTTTCCGCCAAAGCGGTCCGGATCCGGATAAACGGCGACCGGTTTCAAGAGACAATCGGATGCGTTACCGGCCGCCTGTTCGGTGGAGGAACCGTCGAACGACCACATTTTCGCGTCTTCCAGCTTTCCGCTGAAGTTTTCAATAACCAGGGTTTTGCTGCGCAGGCTCTGGGTGGGTTTGTAACCGTCGAGCCAGATGTATTCCAACTTGTGTTTGCTCATATTAGGGTTCTGTTTCTGTGTTATGTCAGCTATTACTAAGAGCCGGTTAACCTAGGTTAACCGGCTTTTGTTCAGCAATAGAAAACGATGGTTTCCATCAGGTTTTTGCTTAGTGGTTGTGGTAGCCTTCTTCGCCGTGTTCGGTCAGGTCCAGACCCAGGGTTTCCACTTCCTCGCTCACCCGGAGGCCGATGACTGCATCAATCACTTTCAGGGCCACGAACGACACGACACCGCTCCAGATTATCGTCACGATAATGCTCTTAAACTGGGCGATAACCTGAGTGGTTATAGTGAAACCCTCTGTCAGTCCCGCTCCGCCGAACGCGCTACTGGCGCAGACGCCCGTCAGGAGGGCACCGACGATTCCGCCGACACCGTGAACACCAAACACGTCCAGTGAGTCGTCGTAACCAAAGGTTGCTTTGATTTTCGTGGCGGCGATGTAACAGAGAGCGGAAGCGGCAAAGCCGATGATAATCGCGCCCATCGGGCCAGCCGAACCGGAAGCGGGCGTGATGGCCACCAGACCGGCAACCGCGCCCGTGGCGATACCGACTGCCGTGGCTTTGCCTTTACCGAACCATTCGATGAACATCCAGGTGGCGGCGGCAGTGCCCGTGGCAATTTGCGTGACCAGCATGGCCATGCCCGCGACACCGTCGGCGGCGAGTTCACTGCCCGCGTTGAATCCAAACCAGCCCACCCACAGCATGGCGGCGCCGACCAGAGTCAGCACAACGCTGTGAGGAGTCAGTTGTTCTTTCCCGTAACCAAGGCGTTTGCCGAGCAGGATACAGGCAACCAAACCGGCGATACCGGCGTTGATATGCACCACCGTGCCGCCCGCAAAGTCGAGCACGCCCCAAGTGTTGAAAAGGGCACCCGGACCGGACCAGGCCATGTGGCAGACTGGCAGATAGGAGAAGGTGAACCACACGACACTGAACGCCATCATCGCGCTGAACTTCATGCGCTCAGCAAAAGCGCCGACGATCAGGGCAGGGGTAATGATGGCGAAGGTCATTTGGAACATTACGAACACGACTGTGGGAATCGAGCCGCTCACGGAGGAACTGTCGATTCCCTTCAAGAACATCATACTCAATCCGCCAAAGAACGAATTAAAGTTGGTTGTCTTATCGACCATCCCGCCGGTGTCGAAAGCGACACTGTAGCCATAAACGACCCAGAGGACGGTCATTACCGCTGCAATGCCGAAACATTGCATCAGGACGGACAGAACGTTTTTGTGCCGCACGAGACCACCGTAGAACAGGGCGAGA
>CALBIE010000264.1 GCA_937893495.1 uncultured Verrucomicrobiales bacterium
CAACAGACCGGATTTGGCCACCAATCCGCCGCGTTCCAAAGTCGCCAGAATCGTTGCGGACAAATCCATGGGTTCCGTCGCTCGTTCGAGGAGAAAATTCTGCTGTTTACTGCCGCGAAACCGGCGCCGGTGGCCCTCCGGATCAAGAACAATGCCCCCGGCCAGAGTGAACTGTTCCGACCAATCGCGGATAATGAAATGATCGTTGGCAAAGGCGAAAACCCTGGATTCCATTCTTATTTGCGCAATCCGTTGGTCGCCCGGTTTAAGCGGTTCGCGTTCGGCAAAGTAGATTCGCGCCCCGCAGTTGTCGCTGCCGAGATGAAACTGCACCCGGGCACCGTCCTTGAGCGGATTGGCGGCGGGCGATTTGACATCCGCGAGACGTGCGGATTTTTCAATCAACACATCGACCGTATCCACCGCCGGCCCGAAGTCCGGCAGGGTGATAATCTCCCCGCGTTTGACTTGCTCGACGGAAATGTCGGCGAGGTTTACCGCTGTGCGAGTGCCTGGCTGACACGCGTCAACTTCATGGCTGTGGCTTTGCAGCGTACGAATTCGCGTCTTACGACCGGAGGGTTGCAGAATGACCCCCTGATTTTTGCGCAACTGACCACCCGACAAACTTCCCGTCACAACCGTGCCGATTCCTTTCAACTTGAAAACGCGATCCACGTTCAAGCGCGGTTTGCCGACGTCGCCAGGGAGTGGTGTCTCCTTGAGGACGGTCGTCAACGCCGATTTCAATTCCTCGAAGCCATCCCCCGTGACCGTTGACGTCGGCACAATCACCGCATCGGCCAGGGGCGATCCGGCCAGGGCCTTGCGGATTCCCGCGATGGCCATCTCCTTGTTATCAACGAGGTCGGCTTTGGTCATCGCGATCACGCCCCGCTTGACGCCGAGATAGGAGAGTATCTGCAAATGCTCTTCGGTCTGCGGCATCCATCCGTCATCGGCTGCCACGATGAGCAGGGCGATATCAATGGAACCGACCCCCGCTACCATGTTCTTCACAAAATCTTCATGCCCGGGCACATCCACGATGCCCACATGATACGTGGTGTCGCCCGATTGCAGTTCGATATTTGCGAACCCGAGATCGATCGTGATGCCCCGCGATTTTTCCTCGGGCAGTCTGTCCGGATCCACTCCGGTCAATTTCTTCACAACGGAACTCTTGCCATGATCCACATGACCCGCCGTCGCCAGAATGTAATGTTTGATATCAGTCACAAAATCTTTAGTCGTTCAAGCGCGGTCGGTGACCCCGCTGGAAAGGGGGCGTATTCGGGCACCCTCCCGCCATGGGAGCGCGGACTTCAGTCCGCAGAGGCTTTGCAATGCCGAAATCTTCCGTATTCCTGTGACGCTGGTGGAGGCGGACGTTTCTGCGGCGTAAACGCCGCGCTCCGAGGCCCTGCCCGTAAGCGTCGCAGCAAAACGGGAGCACAGCCGGTTCGGCCTGGTAGCAGCCGACGTCAGGAGACTCATGCAACATTGGACAAAAGATATTAGAGCTTTCTTACGTCGGCTGCTACAGTTCAGGGGTTCAAGGTGCGAATATCCGTTTCGGCGAATTCTCTCCCGGTAAGTTGCGTTCACAATCGTGCTGCTCATGCAGATCCAGTTTGGTTGATTGCCGCCTTCAAAAACACCGCCTTGATTTGCTCGGCGAGAGCTTTATCCTGCGCCGGAAAAACCGTGCGGAGGTCAATCCGGAATCGGTTGCCGCCGATAAATCCAACGACAGGTTTGGAACCGTTTCGCAATCGAACGGCAAAATCTTTCAATGAAACTTCCCGTGGCAATAAGTCCACCGTGACGGATTTGATACGAACCTGGGGCAGCGTTCCTCCACCAACCTGCGATTCGCCGGCGCCCACGGTTGCCTTGACGGGAATTCCGGCGAACGAACGGCAGATTCGTTTTGCTCGTCGTGTCAAAGCAGCCATATCGGCACTGAGCATTTTATGAATTGGCGCACTGACCGTGGCATCAGCCTCCACGACGCTGGCGGCCAGGAAATCATCAACCACCGCCTGCATGGCCGACAGGATGAGTTTGTCACACCGCAATGCACGGAAGAACTGGTCCTTCTTGAGTTTGGCGACGAGTCGGGCGGAGCCGGCGATGACTCCGGCCTGCGGGCCACCGAGCAATTTATCACCGCTGAAACAGACGAGCTGCACGCCTCGTTTGAGGACTTCCGCTGGAGTAGGTTCGCGCTGAATGCCGAAATGCTTTTCCGTGTCCACGACCGCGCCGCTGCCAAGATCCTCGGCGAACGGAAGTTTGTGTTTCTTTGCCAACCCGGCGAGTTCCTCGGTGGACGGTGATTCCACGAAACCGCCCATGAAGAAATTGCTGCGATGCACCTTGAGCAACAGGGCGGTATTGCGACCAATGGCTTTCTGGTAATCTTTAAGCGTTGTTTTGTTCGTGGTGCCAACCTCACGCAGTTTCGCGCCGCTGGTTTCAAGGATGTCCGGAATGCGAAAGCCGCCGCCAATCTGAACAAGTTCGCCGCGCGAGATGATGATCTCTTTTTTGTCACCGCTGGTGAAGTGCCGAAGGATCAGCACCAGAGCCGCCGCGCAGTTATTCACGACCGTGGCCGCCTCGGCACCGCAGAGCAGGGCGAGGTTGTTCTCCAGGTAATTCGCCCGACCACCGCGCTCACCGGATGCCAGATCAAACTCCAGATTATTGTAGGCACTGCCGACCGCAGTAATCGCCTCGATTACCGATGAGCTCAACGGCGAGCGACCGAGGTTGGTGTGAATGATCACCCCGGTGCCATTGATGACCGGCTGAATGCGTGAGTGGCGGAGTTGACTCAGGACTTTGCCAATGTGAGCAATGATAGCGTCGAAGTCGGGAATGGACTCGACCTTGCGCAACGCCGTGATTTCCCGGCGCACGCAGGCGACCACCACCGGCCGTGGGAGTCCACTGTCGCCGAGCGTCTGCAGGATCTTATCGACCGATGGAATGGCCCGGAGTTGCGTCTGACTCATGCGCGGACGATTATGCGGGCTTTTCGCCGTTTGACAATGCGCCCGATTACTGCGGCGCAGAGGGTCCGATGAGATTGGAGAATCTTGAGGGTCGCACTTAGCTTTCGTTGAGGAACGCAGAGCAACAAGCCGCCGCTTGTCTGGGCGTCGGCCAGCAGGATTTGTTGAGCGTCGTTGACGCCATGTTCCCACTGAACCTGATCGTTTACGGTGGCCAGATTCTGCCGAGTGCCTCCGGGAACGCAATCAGCGGCGATCAATTTCCAGACGCCGCTATCCAGCGCCGGCAAGTCTGACGCACTAAGTTCAGCGGAGACTTTGCTTTCCCGGCACATCGAGACGAGATGCCCGAGGAGTCCGAAGCCCGTAATGTCCGTTCCGCCGCGAACCAGTCCTTTCTCCGCCACATCAGCGCCCGGCGTGTTTAACGTGCTCATGGCGAGAATCGCCTTTCGGGCGAGGGCAGGGGGGGTGAGTCCCCGTTTGATGCCGGTCGTGACGATTCCCGTTCCCAACGGCTTCGTCAACACGAGCACATCACCGGCTCGCGCACCGGCGTTGGTCATGAGTTTTTTCGGATGCACGATACCCGTGACGGACAAGCCGTAAATGGGTTCCGGATTCTTAATCGTGTGGCCACCAACAAGCACGCAGCGCGCCTCTTTCGCTTTGGAACCGCCGCCACGCAAGATGGCATTGATGACCGCGGGGCTGAGTAGGTCATCCGGCACTCCCATAATGTTCATTGCCGTTAACGGGCGCCCGCCCATGGCATAAACATCACTGAGAGAATTCGCGGCGGCAATCTGGCCGTATAAAAACGGGTCATCGACGATCGGCGTAAAGAAATCCACCGTCTGCACCAGCGCGGTCGTTGCATTGATGCGATAAACCCCCGCATCGTCGGCGGAAGCCGAACCGACGAGGAGATTCTTGTCCTTGAGCTGGGGAATCCGCCGCAGAACCTGCGACAGCGCCTGCTGGCTGAGTTTCGACGCTCAGCCGGCGCAACTCGAAAGTGACGTCAGTTTCAAAATGTCTTCGCGTGACATGCGCTGGCGAGTGTCGGGGTTGCGGTTTCAAGTTTCAAGCCTTGCGCGAAGCCCGCGCCAGCGCGTCTCAGTTTATTGCAACTGGGTCGCCGGCCAAGCTGGTGCACCCGCTTGTCTTCCCATGAACCGGATGACGGAGCGCCGGCTTGCAGCCGGCTTAAACCGTTGTATGTCAACGATACGA
>CALBIE010000265.1 GCA_937893495.1 uncultured Verrucomicrobiales bacterium
AGTCGAATCCGCGAGTTCGATGATTATTCTTTCGGGCACCTGCTTTCTGGTGCCAGCGATAAGGAGTTTCCGCGAGGGCGCGGAAACCAACGCCCGAGGCGGGCGGGCTCCCCGGACTATTGCTAATGCAAGCGGTTTTCATCCGTGTGTATCTGTGTCAATCCGTGGCTTCAGTGTTTTATCTGCGCAATTCCCGTTCATCTGCAATCAAATCGCGGACGGCGTCAGTTTCATTCCGGTAAACTTCTCGATGCCATCGGGATTCCATTTCATCCCCAGCCCAGGACCGTCGGGAATCGGCACCATCCCCTGCGCGTCCAGTTGAATCGGTTCGGCAAGCAGTTCTTCGATGTATGGCGCCGGCGTGATGTATTCCACCCATCGCGCGTTGCCGGCGGCGGCGACCAGTTGCAAATCCGCGGCGAGCCCAACTGCGGTGTTCCATCCGTGCGGCACAAAAAGAATCGAATGATCGTCGGCATACTGGGCGATGCGATGTTCCTCGCTGATGCCACCCACCTTGGTCACATCCGGTTGAATGTAATCGACCGCATGCCGTTCAATCCACGGGATGAATGATTGCCGGCGAGTCAGCACTTCGCACCCGGTAATCGGCAAGGGTGCGTGTTCGGTCAACTTGACGTAACCGTCGATATCATCGGGTCGAAGCGGCTCTTCGAACCACGTCACGTCGTATTCCGCCAGCATCTTCGCGGTCATGATGGCCCATTTGTAACCGTGTGGCCAAAAGGCGTCTGAGCCTCCGGCGTCCACCATCAATTCGATGTCCGGCCCAACCGTATCTCGAGCGGTTTTAACGATGAGTTCATCGGTTCGTCGATCGACCCGACCGAACGGCCCCCAACCCATCTTGAAGGCGCGAAAACCTCGACTCATTCCGTCTTCGAGCGCAGCACGCAACCTGCCCGGTTCATCCATGAGCATTGAGCCATACGGTTTGATGGATTCGCGGTGCCGACCGCCGAGCAAACGACTGATCGGCTGGCCGGTGACCTTGCCTAGAATGTCCCAAAGCGCGATGTCGATGCCGGAAATCGCGTGAGTGATTGCGCCACCCCGGCCCTGCCAGAAGGTCTGCTGGTGGAGATTCTCGCTCGTCGCGGCTGGATCAAGCGCGGACGTGCCGATGAGAAACGGCCGCATCACGTCCAACGCGCCCTCAATGAGTTTCGCTGACGTAAACACGCTGCCCAGCCCCGTGACACCCTCGTCAGTGATGACTTCGATGAGCGTGTGAAGGTTGTTTTCAGAATCGAGAAATTTTTCATCCCAACCGCCGTCGGGTGTCGCGCCGCGCAACGGCAGCAAGCGGATGTCCTTGATTTTCATGGTGACTGGAAACCATCCAATCCGGGAATCGGCGGCGAGGCAATGCTATTTCTCTTAAACCACGAACGCAGCGAGGAGGAATCCGACGCGGCGCAGCCGCACAAAGGGGAGCACACGCGGCCCGCGTGTCGTGTTCGGCGGCTCGCCGAACACATTATGAGGCGTGGCGGGCACCATTATGATTTTGAATCGTTAGTTGGCAATCGCCCGCTCCATGCATTCCGGCGGGCCGCCGGAATGGACAGCCGGGCCGGCTGTGCTCCCCTTTTCTTACATGGAGTTTCTTTGAAGCTTGGAATTTGACACCGGGAGCTATCTCATGCTTACGCGCTGACAATCTTGAGGAAACAAAGCTTGGAACCATTACTTCCATCCACCGTCGAGGCAATCGGGCGAACGCCCCTAATCGAGCTTGCGCGCTTCGTCGCCAATCGCGGATTGTCCGGCCGCATCCTGGCCAAGCTTGAATACCTGAATCCCGGTTTCTCCAAGAAGGATCGCATCGCCCGACAGATTATCGAAGACGCCGAGGCGAACGGTTCGCTAAAGCCGGGCCAAACGGTTGTCGAACTGACGAGCGGCAACACGGGAACGGGTCTGGCCATCGTCTGCGGCGTAAAGGGCTATCCGTTTGTCGCCGTGATGTCGCAGGGGAACTCTCCCGAACGTGCCCGCATGATGTCCGCGCTGGGTGCCGAAGTCGTTATCGTGGATCAACTGCCGGATTCCAAGCCGGGCCAGGTGTCCGGCGGCGATTTGGAACTCGTTCGACTGGAAACCGAACGGCTGGTGCGCGAACGTAACGCGTTCCGCGCCGACCAGTTTCAGTTGAATGGAAATCGTCGCGCGCATTTCCTCCACACTGCCCCGGAGATACTCGAGCAATCGGACGGTGCCGTTGATGCGTTCTGCGACTTCGTCGGCAGTGGCGGTTCCTTTGCCGGCTGCGCGCAGGCATTCAAAGAACATGACCCGGCAATTCAGTGCCACGTCGTAGAACCTGCTGGTTCAGCAATGCTGGCCGGCGAGCCGGTGACCCGCGCCAATCACCGCATTCAAGGCGGCGGCTACGGGATGGCGGATCTGACAATGCTGGACCGCAGGTTCATCGATGGATTTCTCCAAGTGGACGACGAAACGGCCATCAAAACGGCCCGCCACCTCGCACGGGAAGAAGGCATCTTCGCCGGTTTTTCATCGGGGGCAAACGTCGCGGCGGCGGAACAATTGCTACGCGGTAATCTAAAAGGAAAAACGATCGCCGTCCTGATTTGTGATTCCGGATTGAAATATCTCAGCACTGATTTGTGGGAATGATGTTCGCCATTGTCATCCGCCACAGGTCGTCACACCATTCACTTTGAAATTCATGAAACACCCTGCTTCGCGACCTCTGGTCATCCTGTTCGCCCTGATCTGCGTGCTACCGTGCTGCTCGGAAGTCGTCCGCATGGAGATTTCCCAGCGCCGACCCTTTGCGGACGGCCATCGCTTCGGAAGCACTGGGGCGTATGAAATCATCGCGGGACGTCTGCATTTCGAGATCGATCCCGAGCATCGCGCGAACGGCCGAATCACCGACGTCAAACTGGCACCACGCAACGACCGCGGCAAAGTCGAATTCTGGTCGGACTTTTTCCTGCTCGCGCCAGTCAATCCTGCGAAAGGAAACGGTCATTTGCTTTACGACGTCCACAACCGCGGGAACAAGCTGGCACTCTGGACGTTCAATGAAGGCGAACGGACCAATGAGCCATCCAACCTGGCGCACGCGGGCAATGGCTTCCTGCTCGAACGCGGTTACACGCTGCTGTGGACCGGCTGGAACGGAGATGTCGGCGGCGACGGAACCGGTCGTCTGCTCGCCGGCCTGCCGATAGCCGTGCAGAAAAACGGCCAGCCCATCACGGGAAAAAACTACGTCGAAATTTCGGTGGATGAAAAGGCCTACAGTCGCCCGTTTTTCTGGAGTCCATGGGGAACCGCCGCCGCTTATCCGTCCGCCACGCTCGACAATAAAGGCGCCACTCTCACGATGCGAGAGCGGCGTTCGGCCCCGGCAATCGAAGTTCCTCGCAGCGACTGGGCCTTCGCCCGATGGGACGACGAAAAAGTCGTGCCGGACGCGGCCAGCCTTTACGTGAAGGACGGACTCAACCCCGGATGGCTTTATGAATTGGTTTACACGGCTCGCGACCCGCGCGTATCCGGCCTTGGACTCGCTGGCCTGCGCGATGCGATTTCGTTCTTCCGCCATGCCAAAAGTGATCATGCCAACACGCGCAATCCGGTGGCTGGAGGCGTCAACCGGGCACTCATCTTTGGCATCTCCCAGTCGGGTCGGTTGATTCACCATTTCCTTTACGAGGGTCTCAACGTTGATCTCGCCAGACGGCCGGTTTTCGACGGCGCAATCATTCACGTCGCGGGCGCGGGCAAAGGATTATTCAACTACCGCTTTGCCATGGCGACAGTTTACGGAACCTATCACCGGGGCAATCTTTCACCGGCGGATTTTTTCCCTTTCACACCGATGCCGCAGACCGATTCAGTGACGGGCCAGAAGGGCGATTCGCTGGCGAGGCTTCGCCGGCAGGGAAACCTTCCGAAAATCTTTTTTGTTCAGACGGCAACCGAATACTGGTCACGCGCGGCGTCGTTACTCCACACGGATGTGGAAGGCACGCGGGATCTGACCATCGATCCGAACGTCCGCATCTATTCCATCGCGGGAGCCCAGCATCTGGGTGGCGGCACGACTGATCCCGGCATCTGCCAACATCCACGCAATCCCCTCAAACATCGCGGACCGGTTCTGCGGGCCCTGCTGGTTGCGATGGAGCAATGGCTGGCGAACGACACACCACCGCCGGCGAGCCGTTACCCGCGTCTTGACGAAGGCACGCTCGTAGATTTGAAAACGTTTCGAAGCCAGTTCCCCAGGATTCCCGGCGCGGGATTGCCCGAACATTACTACCGCCCATTGCGACTTGATCCCGGGCCGGAATGGCACACTGAAGGACGTGCCAGCATCGTCCCGCCGGCGGCCGGTCAACCTTATCGAACGCTGGTTCCGGCCGTGGATCGGGACGGCAACGAACTGGCTGGCATCCGCCTTCCTGAAATTGAAGTGCCGCTGGCCACGTTCATGGGATGGAACCTCCGAGCGGCGGAATACGGCGCAGCCGGAGTGCTGGCGGGTCTTCACGGCTCATACCTGGAATTCCAAAACTCGAAACTCGACCGTCAAGAATCTGGCGATTCGCGATTATCGATTCAAGAGCGCTATCCTTCGCGGGAGGTCTATCTCGCCCGCTTTACCGACGCGACCTTACGACTGCGCAAAGATCGATTTCTGTTGGATGAGGACGTGACAATACTGCTTGAACAGGCGGCCACACGAAGTCTTTGGCAAAACAAATGATTTTCGATTCGGCCGATCATCCTGCGACTGGAAATTTACCGATACCCCGGCTTGCCACGAGATTCGTATTCCGTATGGTTGCCG
>CALBIE010000266.1 GCA_937893495.1 uncultured Verrucomicrobiales bacterium
CCGGTGAGCGCGACGAATCGGGGTGTCGTCGGTGATTTGGAGTCGCCGGACATCAGTGTGAATTTCCAATGCCCAATGCCCAATGCCCACGAGAGCGGGCAGACATCAAACTCCAATTTCCAAATTCCAGAGCCAATTGCAAAACTGTGGCAACCGACGTGAGGAGGCTCTGATCGTCTTCAAGTTTGAGCCTCGTTACCTCGGCTGCTCCGGGGTTTTGAAATCGCTTCTCCATGCTGGCGCAAACACTGACGGCCATGTGCTCTTCCAAGCGCCGTGTCCGGACTCCTTCCTTGGTCATTGCGTCACTGGTCATTGGTTTCCGGTCGCACAAAAATCAGTTCGGCCTGAGTCTTGCGCAAGGTGAGGTGATAGCCGCGAACCTTGATTTCCACCGGATCGCCGAGTGGCGCAAAGCGGATCAATTCGACGGTGGTTCCCGTCAGCAGACCCATTTCCATGAGGCGGGGTTTCTCGGACGGATCGACGCGGATTTCGGTGACGGTTCCTTTGGTGCCAACCGGGAGTGAGGTCAGCGGGAGCGGGGCTGAATCGGCCATGGCTCAAGCGGCGCGCCGTCGGCCGCCGGAATCGGGTTGGACCATAATTGTCTTGGCAAGTTGCGAACTGATGCCGAGCCGGGAGTTGCACACCTGACAGATGATATTGGTGTGCTTCATGAGCAACTTGATGCGCTGCTCTTCGCAAAAACCCATTTCACGGAGGCGATTGCTGATTTCCGGCGAGGCTGAAAGGTGTTTAATGCGAACGGCGGTGCCTGCCTTGACGCTGTCCAACGGGCAGACATCGGGCTGTTTGCAACCATCCAAAGGCACTAATTGTTCAGCAAATTCGCTCACTAGGGGGCAAGTTATGGCAATTGAGACTCAGTTTCAATAGGATTTATTCAGGCACCATGAACGGGTGGGAAATCGCCTATATTGCGTATTTCCAGCCCGTTTACAATTATTTCCGTCCGGTCGAGGAATCGGCTGTTCCAAAGGTCTTCGGCAGGTGCTCTGTCGGAATGTTGGTGCGGATAATATCGTAAATCCTTTTCTCGTATTTGAACGTATGCAGGTCGGACGGAAACTTTTTCCAGACGTCGTATGCTTCCTTGGGTTTGTTCTCCGCCAACAGCGATTTCATCCTCGCGGTGTGGTCTTTGATGGCGAGGTCGATGGCAAGCTCCATCCGGGTGGCCCAGAAATTAATTTGCTCAAGCGCATGGTCTCGAAGTGCGGAATCCTGGGCGATTCTGTAAATCTGGAAAAACCGTTGAAGGATTCCACGAAGGTCTTTTTCGTTTGCGGTCGCGTATTCGATCGCCTCTGGAATCATCGATCTCGGAGCGGTTGCGGCGAGCAGGCGCTTGTTCGATGGCCGGGGTGGGATTCCCATCGGCAGGTAAAAAATCTTGGGCGCGTCCATGGCTGGAAACAGAATTCCGACGACTGATTGGGGGATTCCCGAGGAGGATCGTGGTGCCTCATCGATGCCAGATTCCGTTTGTTCCGATGCGGCGATGGTGGCTCCTCTCATTTTTCGAATGGGTGGCGCATTGGTGAAAGTTGATACGGCTGGCGAGGTCAATCGATGATCCTTCGCGAAGTCGATCACGAGATAGGCCAGCAGAATGACAGTGACACCGATGATTGCATTGCGAAAAATTTTCTCGCTGGCCAGTTCTTCAATCACGGTCGGATCGGTGTCGAACTCAGGCGTAGAGCCGGGTGGAATTGATGAAGCAGAGCTCGATTCCCGCTGTCTCGAGACAATCATGCCTGGTGCCGTCTTAGGTCGAACAGCATCGCGCCCGGACGATGGGCCGGAGTTGGCGATTATTTCAGCCCGGGCCGTCTCAAGGTCGGTAATCAAGCTATCGTAATCCTGATAACGATTCTCGGGGTTCTTGGCGGCCATCTTCTGAATGATGACTTCGAGGACGGGCGGCAGGAGGGTGCCCAGTTTCGCGCCTGATGGAAGCGGCGTCTGCTCGTGCTCTTTCACCAGTGCAAACGGAGACTTGCCCCGGAAAGGACGGCGACCGGATACCAGGGTCAGGAGCGTAATTCCGAGGGCGTAAATATCCGCTCGATGATCGACGCGCCGGGCGTCGTGTGCCTGTTCCGGCGCCATGTAGTGCGGTGATCCAAGACCCATCCCCGTCATCGTCAGGGCGGAATCGTCGTCAAGCCTCTTGGCCAGTCCCAAATCGGCCAGTTTGATCTGGCCGGAATTCGTGAGCATGATGTTGTCTGGCTTGATGTCGCGATGAATGATGCCGAGGCTGTGAGCGTAGCGCAGAGCGCCGGCAACTTTGATGGCGGCATCGAGGGCAAGTTTCAATTCGAGCTTTCCCGCCTGCTTGAGCAACTCTGACAGGTTCTTCCCTTCCGCGTACTCCATCGCATAGAAGTGAATGCCGTCCTCTTCGCCGAAATCGAAGATCTGAATGAGGTTCGGGTGATTGATACTGGCGGTGGCCTGCGCTTCTCGCTGGAAGCGTTTGAGAAATTCGCCGTCACTTGCCAGGCGATGAGAAAGGACCTTGATCGCGACCCGGCGATTGAGGCGCTTCTGGATGCCTTCGTAAACCGCACCCATTCCGCCCTCGCCGATTTTGCGGAGGACTTCAAAATCACCGAGTTGTTGCGGGAACGGATTGTCGAGCTTGTTCGTGGTCGTTGCCATTTACAGTCATTGTCACCCGTAGGAGTGGTGACCCGGAAAGCCTAGCCGTTTTCATTCAAATGAGCCACGGATGAAACACAGAAAAAACACGGATGGCGGAGCCCGAAATCGGCCCGGCAGCTAAACGCTGAAATTCGCTCTTCGATGGCCGCCGATCACCTCTCAGCAGGATGGGATGGTTCGTGCCTGGTCCGTGTTCAATCTGTGGCTGAATAATTGTCGCGGTCAGGTTCAATTCAACAGGCGTGCGAGAGGTGATTTGGGAAGCTTAACGGTATCTGGATGTTGTCAACAGATGCTTTTCAACGAGGGCGAGTATTCCGTTTATGCTTTTAGCATAACACTCTGCGGTGGTTTGAAGATCTTTCATTTGGCGCTGCGAGATAGCTGCCTGGCTCGCCAAGGCGGGAACTCAAAGACGGGGATCAACCGGCTCGCTCTCTAATGCCAGAACGCCAAAGACAGCTTCATGCACGCGGCGCAGCGGTTCTTTGCGAACAAACCTTTCGAGCGATTCGATGCCGAGGGCAAATTCGCGGAGGGCCAGCGAGCGTTTCGTGGAAAGGCCCCGTGCGCGGAGGCGTTCGAGGTTTTCTGTCGCTGTATATTCCGGGCCGTAGATGATGCGGAGATATTCGCGACCTCGACATTTTACGGCCGGTTGCACGAGTCCACGCCGACTCTTGGCGATGAACTCCAAAGGTTTCACGACCATGCCTTCACCGCCACGTCCGGTCAGATCCTCCCACCAGCTGATGCCTTCGGCTTCGCTGTCGGAGTTGGTCGCATCAATAACGCGGAAGGGTGTTGCAATGATGATGCCGCCCGCAAGACGCGCCAGCGTTTGCATGTGCCAGTCGTGCGGCCTATCGGCGTGAACTTTTCCTTCGGTGGCGAGCAGATGAAACGGTGCCAGCTTGAGTTCGTCGACCGAGTTCACCGGCCAGCAATAGCGGCGATAAGCCTGGATGTAGTCGTCCACCATCTGCGCGCGGTCGGTGGTGCGGGCCAGTAACTCGCTCACATCGAGACCCCGCGTGGCGGTTTGTTGGAGTGTGACAACTTCATCCGCGAGCGTTGCCTGGGCCGATGCGCCGACGGCGGCATACTGCTGCTTTACCAACTCCTGCGCCTTGGCTGACCACGGCATCAATTCACAGTCGAGACAGAGCCAGTCGGATTTGAACTCGTCCCAAAACCCTGCGGCAGTGGCGGCCGAGCGGATGCGCTCAAGGAATTCCGCTTCCAAAGTTGCGTTGTCGAAAAACCTTCGACCGGTCCGGGTGTAGCAAATGCCGATGCCTTCACCGGTCACGCCGAAAGTTTTTCGGGCGGCATCTTCATCGCGGCAGACGATGACCACGGCCCGTGACCCCATGTGCTTTTCCTCGCAGACCACGCGCGGCACGCCGGCATGACGAAAGTAGGCGAATGCTTCCGACGGATGCTCAAGCAATCCCGGCGCATGGCTCGTCTCGCTCGGCGACATGGTGGGCGGCAGGTAGATCAACCACTTGGGATTCGCGGCGAAACGGCTCATCACTTCCAATGCCGCGATGCTGTTTTCCTCCCGAATAGTCACATTGCCGTGCAGTCGTGTGCTGACGATGCGCTTGCCCGTCACATCGGCGAGGTCGAGCAAGTCATCGTGCTGCTGCTGCGCGGTCAACCCTGTAGCAGCCGACGTCAGGAGGCTCTGACTTTCGTCCCGTGAAGCCTGAGAAGTGAGCCTCGTTACCTCGGCTTCTACGAGGAATGGTTTCGCCGGCGTCGCGTAAACCTCTCGCGCTTGAACAGAGACGAGTTCCCTTTCCGGATAACGCAACGCGGTCAGCTTCCCGCCAAAGACGCAGCCGGTGTCAATGTTCATGGTACGGTTCAACCACTCTGGTTCGGGAACGGGCGTATGCCCATATACGACCAAAGCCGCGCCGCGATATTCGGCAGCCCAATTGTAGCGCACTGGTAAACCGAACTCATCCGTCTCCCCGGTCGTCTCTCCGAACAATGCGAATTCACGCACCGCGCCCGAGCCGCGACCTTGCATGGATTCCTTCATGCCTGCATGGGCGACGACGAGTTTGCCGTCGTCGAGCAGGTAATGACTCACAAGCTTGTGGATGAAATCTGCGGCAACCCGACTGAAACCGCGATAGTGCTGTTCGTAAGCTTCAAACTGTGCAAGCGAATCAGCCAGGCCGTGGGTGATCTGCACATCCTTGCCCCAGATTTTCCGCATGAATTTCATGTCGTGATTTCCCGGCACACACAACGCACTGCCGAAGTTCACGCTATCCATCACCAGCCGGATCACCTCTGGAATCTTTGGCCCGCGATCCACGAGGTCGCCCACGAAGACCATCTTCCGACCTTCTGGATGATGCCATGCGCCCGCGCTCTTTCCGGTTTCGTAACCCAGCTTCCCCAGTAACTCCACGAGTTCTTCAAAACACCCGTGAACATCACCGATGATGTCGAACGGCCCGTGCTCATGCTTCAAGTTGTTCCATAACGGCTGACGTTCGATGACGGCGGCTTCGATTTCCTCCAGCGATTTCAGCACATGGACATGACGAAAGCCTTCACGTTCCAGCCTGCGCACAGAACGTTTCAATTGCTGCGCCTGCTGGCGGATGACGTGGGGTCCAAAATTACGGTCGGGGCGCGTCGTGTTCCGGTCATGCGCCACGCGTTCGGGCACATCCAGCACGATGGCCACCGGCAGACAATGAAACTCGCGGGCGATTTCTACAAACGCCGCGCGCGATTCAGGCTGCACATTCGTAGCGTCTACCACCGTAAGCTTGCCTGCCGACAGCCGCTTGCGGGCGATGAAGTGCAGCAGTTCAAAAGCATCCTTCGTCGCCGCCTGGCTGTTCTCGTCATCCGACACCAACCCGCGACAATAATCGGAAGACAAAATCTCCGTCGGCTTGAAATGCTTCCGTGCAAACGTGCTCTTACCCGAACCGGACACGCCGATGAGCACGACGAAGGAAAGCTCTGGGATGGTGAGAGTCATGGTTGCGGTGTGGACAGCAATTGTTCCAATCGTGGCATCAACTCCGTGACGCCAACCACCTCCGCCCAGTCTGCCAGTGGATACGATTTGTTCCCGGGTGTCACGACGAGCAATCGCTCCAGTTTCAGATCCTCCCGCGCGATGTGCATGGATTTCGTCAGCGACGGCGCATCAGCATGTTTGAATTCAAAGCCCAAACGGCGTCCGTCGGATTGGGCAAACAGGTCAAGTTCCGCTCCCGCATGCGTCGCCCAATACCAGGCGTTGCGTTCGCCGATTCGTGTCACGACCTGCTCCAGCGCGAATCCTTCCCAAGACGCGCCGAGCTTCGGATGACCTTCCAACGCGGCGGGCGTGGTCACGCCCAGCATCGCATGCAGCAAACCGCAGTCGCGCACATAGACCTTGGGCGCTTTAACCTGCCGTTTGCCGAGATTCTCGAACCATGGCGGCAATTGACGAATGAGAAACATGGAGGTGAGCACGTCGAGGTAGCGGCGCGCGGTGGATTCCGCCGAACCAAGCGAACGCGCGAATTCCGCCGCATTCCAGGTCTGCCCGTGAAAATGCGCCACCATGTTCCAGAAGCGTCGCAACGTCGCGGCCGGGATCGTAATCCCCAACTGTGGAGCTTCGCGTTCCAGCAGGGTGCGGATCAAATCCTCCAGCCACTCGCGGGCGGCGGAATCGTTCGCTGACAGAAATGCCGGAGGATAACTGCCGCGCCACCACAACTTGCGCCATTGCTCCGCGCTGACTTCGCCCAGGTCAAAGCCATGCATGTCCACAAACGCCACCCGACCCGCCAGCGATTCGGAGACGCCCCGCACCAGCAAAGGTGACGCGCTGCCCAGTAACAGAAAACGCGCGCGCACCGGACGGCGATCCGCCAGCACGCGCAGCAGCGGAAATAATTCCGGCTGCCTTTGCACTTCATCAATCACCACCAATCCTTCCAAGGGCTCAAGCGCGATCAGCGGTTCGCGCAGCCGACTCGCATCCACCGGGTTTTCCAGATCAAAAAAGTGGGGCGCGGGAAATTCTCCCGCGATTTTTCGCGCGAGCGTGGTCTTGCCAACTTGTCGCGGGCCAAGCAGCGAAACCACGGGATTGGTTTCAAGGCGTCGGCGAATCAAGCCGGCATAAATCGGGCGGTCGAGCACGACGGCAGCCTTATTGAAAATCGGTTGTTTGGCAACCGATTTTCAAGGATGTATAGACGGTTACCTTTCCGTGAGCGGACTGAAGTGCTGCAGCGCGCGAACGCGCTCTTGCCCGAACCGGACACACCGATGAGCACGACGAAGGAGAGTTCGGGGATGGTAAGTTTCATTGTTGTGACGATATGCACTGACTCATTGCAGCTTGAATCTCGTCTTGCTTCCCGATGCCGAGTGCTGCCAGTCGAGTCAATAGCGGCTGACATTCCTTCGATCCGGAAGTCTTGGCATGGGCCACAATAGCCTCGGCAGCTTCAGTGATCAGAATCCAGTCGCGCAAGACATCGGTCTCCTGAGTCTCCAATTCTTCAAGCAGTGCGGCCACCATGCGGGTGTCACCACGGCGGGCCAGTCCGACCAGGGCTTCTCCTCGGATTTCGTCGTCCTCCTCTTTCAAACGTGCGAACAGGGCTTCCCGAATTGCGGGTGTGTCTGTGTCAATCTGTGACCCAAGTCCGAACGTCGCCCAGTTACGAACGTCCCGATCTTCGTCGGCGGAACGCTCGATTAACGCCGCAATGGCCTGCTCCTCCGCGCAACCGCACAAACTGGAAACGATTGCATACCGGACGTGTGCGTCAACGTGTGATCGCAGACTGACCAATGGTTCAACCGCCCGCGGATCAGGCAAATGTCCCAGCGCAAAGATGATTGAGACGAGAACAGAGGTTGATTGCTCCTGGACCAACATCCGCAGCAGAATCCCCGCGGCACGATCCGAGGCAAACTTCGTTCCTACCCAGCCTTGACCGAGAATGGTAGCCGCAGTGTCGCGGCTCTTATCGTCGTTGTTGTTGCTCAGATTCTGAATAGTTTCGATAATCTGTGGTAGGCGATGTTGCAGGGCTGCGACGGGCTGCCAATAGTCGTCGTTGTCGCGATCTGCATCTTTGGTCAGCGCGAGACCAAGCAACTCATCCGTCGAACGCGGGTCGTTGCGATATTTCGAAGCACTGTCGTTGTCGGCACTCATTGCTCACTCCTTGCAAACACCCCCATCTGCGTCGGCGAACCGACTGCCGAATCTTCCGGGCCAATAGACAGGAAACGCACGTTGTAGCCGAAGCGTTCGGCAACGCCGTTTGCCCAATCCTGAAACTCCGCGCGAGTCCACTCGAAGCGATGATCGCGGTGGCGGAACTTGCCAGCGGGCAGCGTTTCCCATTTCACGTTGTATTCGGAGTTAGGTGTCGTGATGACGACGTGCTTCGGTTTGGCGCACTCGAACAGCACGCGCTCGAACGCAGCCAGGCGAGGTGCGTCAAGGTGTTCGATAACTTCGACCACTGCGGCGGCATCAAAGCCAGCGAGACGTTGGTCACGGTAAATAAGCGAGCCATGTAGGAAACGCAGACGTTCCTTCTGAACGGGCGGCAGGCGGTCGTAGTGCAACCGGTCATGGGCGATTTCGAGCGCGCGATGCGAAACGTCCATGCCGACGATTTCAGTGAATTGCTTTTCCTTCAGCAACGCCTGGAGCAATCGCCCCTCACCGCAGCCCAGGTCCAGAACGCGCGCCGCGCCCGTGCTTTTCAACACGGCCAACACCGAGCCGAGCCGCTGTTCGTTCAGGGTGGGAGCGCCGATTTCCAAATCGGCTCGCGCCGAACCGGAGTTCGGCGCACCGTCTGCCTTGCCCGTAGCAGCCGACGTGAGGAGAATCTGATCATTTCGGAGAGAAGTTTGAGCCTCGTCACCTCGGCTGCTACGGAGAGAAGACTCCAACGCTGCTTCTTCCGCATTGCACGTTTCGGTATCGGCATCCGGTTCGCTCTCGTCCACAAGCCGGGCCAGTGCGTCATCCACCAGGCTGCGCTGGTGCTTGAGATAACGACGAGTGATGGCCTCGCGTTCGGGATGTGATGCCAGCCAGCCTTCTCCGTGGCGGAGAAGTTTCTCCACCTCGTCATCGCTCACCCAGTAGTGCTTGTCGTTGTCCAGTACCGGGACGAGCACGTAAAGATGCGATAGAAGCTGCTGCAACGGTAGCCGCGCATTCAACTCGACTTGGAAATACGAGCTTTCTCCCCAGTCAGGAAATTCTTCATCCAAGGGCAAGCGGCGCGCGGATACGGTGTAGCCAAGCGGTTCAAAGAGTTTCCGCAAGATTTCTTCACCGCCGCGGCACGGCAGCGCGGATAACGTCACATGGAGTGGCAACCGGGTGTCCACGAGTTCCGGGCGTTCCTTGCTTTTGCCGGCGAGTGCGCTGCCAAAGACATCGGCGATGGCCACGCTCAAGAAGGATGAAGCCGCGTAGGGCCGGTCATTGACGTATTGAGCTAATACACCCCCTTCGCCCGCTGGTCGGCACCGGTTTCTCACGAGGCCGATGGGGTCAACTTCGACAAGCAATGCGACAGTGCAACGCTCCGCCGTGGCTTCGGGATAAAACACATGTGCCTTCCCGAACGAAATATCAAACGGCTGGGCGTGAGACGGATTCTTGCGAAGCAGGAATCCGAGGTCTGTCGCGGGGTGATGTGTGGTTGTCAGTGTCAGGAGCATTGATACCTCCGTTCGCCTCAATTTCGGACGCGATGGTGCCGGAACTGGACTCGTTTCACCAGCCGAAATAACTGGGTTGCTCGGAGTTCATCCACCTCAACCTGTCCCGTGCCTTTAATCGAGCCCCGTGGGCGAGCGCTCGTTAAGGCATTTTCATTCAAATGAGCCACGGATGAAACACAGAAAAAACGCGGATGGCGGAGCCCGAAATCGGCCCGGCAGCTAAACGCTGAAATTCGCTCTTTGATGGCCGCCGATCACCTCTCAGCAGGGTGGGATAGTTCGTGCCAGGTCCGTGTTTCATCCGTGTTCAATCTGTGGCTGAACAATTGTCGCGGTTCAGATTCAATTCACCAGGCGTGCGAGTTCTTGGGGCAGGGGGGATTCGAAACTCGTTTCCTGTCGTGTCGCCGGATGAGTGAAACGCAGCGCACAGGCGTGCAGGCAGAGGCGTCGAGCAGGATTGGTTTTGGCTCCGTATTTTTCATCACCGACCACCGGGCAACCGACGTCGGCGAGTTGCACGCGAATCTGGTTGCGTCGGCCGGTTTCAAGAGTGACTTCCACCAACGTCCGGCCAGAGTGACGCTTGAGGACGCGGTAATGCGTGATGGCGTGCCGGGTGCCATCACCCGGCGATGTGCTGAAGACACGGCCGGGATTAGACTCGTCGAGGTCGGATTCGAGCGTGCCAGCCATCGCGGGAGGTGAGCCTTCTACGATGGCCTGATAAAGTTTTTCAGTTCGCTGCCAGTTCTTTTGAAGAGATTCCTTGGCCTGCGGATTCCTGGCGAAGACCATCAGTCCGGACGTTTCGCGATCCAGACGGTGAACAATCCAGACGCGTTCGCGCGATCGTTCCCGGCCCTGCTGAACGTGATTCATCAGCAGGGAATACGCGGTTCGTTCCCTGCCTTTGTCCGTGGCAATGCTCAGCAGGTTCACGGGCTTTTCGATCACGATGAGGGTGGCGTCCTCGAAGCGAATTTTGATTCCGGTACCAGGCACAGTATCCGGAGTGGCGTGGCGGTCCGATTGAATGGCAACGATATCGCCGGTTTTTAACGGGTGATTGAACTGCGAAACTGGTTGGCCGTTGACCGTGACGGCCTCGAACTTCAGCCACGTGCGCACCTGTTTGCGTTTCACCTCCGGCCACGCATTGAAGAGGAACTCGAGGAGTTCCGCGGGTGCGTTGACAGTGGCAGGTTTCGGCACGCCGTGAAGCTAGCGTAAATGGAGTCGGTTGGAAGTGTTTTGGTAATGATTAGGGTTCCACGAATGATCCTGAAAACCGGGGTTTCACCACGGACTATTTCCGTGAAGTTCTCAAATTTTGCAGAGAGCTTTCGTGGGGCGCATCCGCACACTGCCCCCGTGCTGGAGCGCGACTGTGTCGGAGACCAGCCGCAGCAGGTTCGGTAGTCGAGAGGTGTGGGGCATTCCAAGGCATTCGTCCGGAACAGGCTGCTGCGACAGGCCTTTCAGGCACAGTCGCGCTCCGGGGGCAGTGCGCGGATGCGCCCGCTTTCGTGGATGTTTGCCCGTTGTTCTTTCGGACGGCAGGGTAACCATCACTCTCGCACTGGCGTGCGGAGGGCCGTCACCAGACCTTGCCTTGAGGGCTCGGTTCCGTTACCAACGGTCTATTCCTATGAAGATTTTCAAGATGATTGGCGGTATTCCGCTCGGGCAGATACTCAAGTGCGGTTGCCTGATGTTTGCCTTCGGAGTCATGATGACGAAGTCGGTTACGGCGGCCGACTGGCCAATGTGGCGGCACGACGCAATGCGAAGCGGCGCGACTACCGAGCGACTGGGTGACGATCTCCAACTGCACTGGGTTCGTCATCTGTCGCCCCCGCAGGTTGCCTGGCCGAACGAGGCGCGATTGCATTTCGATGCCAGCTACAAGCCGGTCGTGAAGGGACAACGTCTGTTCGTAGGTTCACCCAATGACGGGAGTCTGGCCGCCTATGATACCCGCACCGGAAAGCTCCTTTGGAGATTTTACAGCGACGGTCCGGTGCGATTGGCCCCGGTTGCCTGGAAGGAACGCGTGTACTTCGGTTCCGATGATGGTTTCCTCTATTGTCTGAATGGTTCCACGGGCCAGCTGGAATGGAAAGTTTCCGGAGCGCCGGAAGCGCGCGGCAATCCGCGGCAGTTGGGCAACGCGCGTTTGATTTCGTGCTGGCCGGTTCGGGGTGGTCCCGTGCTGGCGGATGATACGATTTATTTCGGTGCCGGAATCTGGCCGGCAATGGGCGTTTTCATTCATGCCGTGGACGCCAGCAATGGCCGGAAGTTGTGGAGTAGTCAGGGAATCGACACTATTGAAAATGTGCGAATCGATCACAATTACCTGCATGACAGCGGGCTTTCGCCCCAGGGACACATGCTCGTCGTGGGGGAGAAGCTGCTGGTTCCCAACGGCCGCTCCATGCCGGCGGGAATCGACCGCAAAACGGGCCGGCTGCTGTATTACGTGCAGGGTTATCGCAATGGCGATTGCCGGGTGATTGCGGGCACGGATCGAGCGCTGGTCGGAGATAACGGCGTCATCAATCTTCAGGACGGTCGGGAATCTGGAAGTCGTTGGGTGGCCGCCGGCAAGGACGCACCGCAGGGATGGTCGGGCAGCAAGATCGATCTCTTTGAAGGACCGCTTTTTCCGTACAAAACGATTCCGGGTTGCGACGCCTTTTCCGTCCTGCATGAAAATGTCGCTTACGGTGCCCGTCAGGGAGTTTTCTACGCTTATGATCTCAAACGAAGCGATGTCGCCCTCTACAAGAAGGATTTTCGAGGCAAGGAAATTCAACCCGCCCGGTGGGAAGCCCCAGAGCGTTGGCACTTGGAGTCACCCTGGGCCAAACAGAAGCCGTCCACCGCGATTCAGTTGAAAGCCGGCGACAAACTTTACGGACATGCGAACAAGACCTTGCTCGCAATCACGCTGACTGGCGAACGGCCCGCTTTGTCCTGGCAGCAAAACGTGGACGATGTTCCGGTGGAAATGCTCGCGGCCGACGGTCGGCTGTTTGTCGTTACTCGTGACGGTGCGATTCACTGTTATGGCAATGGCCCCGCGAAAATTCAGCGGCATGAACCGGGAGTCCAACCACTTCCCCGGCCAGATGATCGGTGGAAAGTGATGGCCGGCGACCTCATTGCCCAATCACCCGGGCGTGAAGGTTACTGTGTGGTGCTCGGTATTTCCTCGGGCCGATTGGTGGAGGAATTGGCGGTGCAAACGGATCGGAGAATCATCGCCGTTGATTCCGATTTAACGAAGGTCAACGCCCTGCGCCAGCGGTTGATTGACGCCGGGCTTTACGGCAATCGCGTCGAGGTTCTCACCGGTGATCCCTTCAAATTCCCGCTGCCATCTTATCTCGGGAGCTTGATCGTGTCGGAAACACACGGCGCGAAAGATTTCCTTGAACGAATGTCGCCGGAAGCACTGTTGAAGATCATTCGACCCTATGGTGGTGTCGTCTGTCTTGCGGCTGGAAAACTCGATCTCGATCAGTTTGCGGAATGGACTCGGAACGCCAAGGGGCAGGGTACTGAGACCATGGCGACGAAGCAGTGGTTGATCTGGCGGCGAGAAGGAGCGCTTCCGGGCGCGGCCGACTGGACGCACGAAACCTCCGATGCCGCGCGTTCGTATCATTCCAAGGATGAACTGGTGAAAGCGCCACTGGGCGTTCTTTGGTATGGCGATGGCCCGGGGTACGGGTTTAACAAGTCCAAGGATTATGGCAAGGGCGTGAAGCCGCAGGTGGCCGGTGGTCGCATGTTCGCTTTCCAGATTCGCACCAGCACCCTGCACGCAGTCGATGTTTATACGGGCTGGTTGATGTGGAAGCGGAAAATCAATTCGGTCTCCCGCTATGCGTCAACCCCGGGCGCCATTTACGTGGCTGGCGGAAATGAAGTGGCGGTGCTGGATTCTGTCACCGGCAATTTGTCGCAGACTTTTTCACTCGATGCGCCGAATCGTCCCAAGGGTGAGCCGGAGGTGTCGGACATTCGCGTGGCGGAGGATTTAGTCCTGGTGGCGATGCGATACGAAAAAAAGCGCAGCATCACGGAAGGATTCTGGGATAGCACCCGTTTGGTGGCTTTGGACCGGAAGACGGGACGCCAGCTCTGGGTGAGGGATGCCCGGCATCGCTTCAACAACAGCGCGATTGCGATTGGCAGCGGACTCGTGTTCTGTCGCGATTCGAGGGCACCGTATCAGACCCAGTTGCTGGCCCGGCGGGGCGGCGCGGTGCCGGTCAACGAATCGAACCTGTTCGCGATTGATGCCGTGACCGGCAAGGTGGTCTGGCAAAAAAAAATCGCGAACGAACCGGACAAATTCAGCATGGCGGGCTTTACGTCGTTGCGTTCCTACGATGACTGGCTCGCCTTCGTTCCGGGTCGAGAAATGTTGATCACCGGGAAGAACCGGCGGATGCGCGCGCTCAATGCCAGCGATGGTGGGGAAATCTGGATGCATCAGAATGGCGGGATTCAACCTTTGATTGTTGGCGGCGATACCTTCATCGACCAGAGTGGATACGTCTTCAACACTGACACGGGAAAACGCATTACCACCAAGCCTCTGTTCAAGCGGACGGGTTGCAATTATGCCGTGGGAGGGCTGAACCTGTTATTCCTGCGGGATAGCTGCGCATCCTACGTTGACAAGGAAACGAAACAGAAACATAACTTGAGCAACCTGCGATCGGGATGCAGCAACAGCCTCGTGGCTGCAGATGGACTGTTGAACGTGCCCTGCTTTTCGGTGGGCTGTGTCTGCAACTATCCCATCCAAACATCCTTCACGATGGTTTATCGGCCGGAAATGAGCACGTGGAATGGAAACGCGAAAGCAACCGCAAAACCGTGACCGTTTCAGCCATCGCGATTCAGTTCAACCGTGGATTGACGCGGCCGCAGAAACGAAAATAGCGCGCCAGCGCTGCGGGGAGTTCGCTCACTTACGGGAAAGTAGTTTGTTCTCCTTCCCATCAAGATTTTGATCCAGCACCAGTGGCCAATAGCGATATCGGGCAGCGCGGGCCAGACTCGAGGCCGGGTTACTGCCCCGGTGGGCCGCCTGGTCCAGGCCCCTTCTTTCCGCCTCCAGGACGTCGCCCGCCCGGCGGGCCGAATCCGGGTTGTCCGGGCTGCCCGCCCGCTCCGCCCGGTGGACCGAATCCACCCTGGCCACCTTGTCCCCCCGGCCGACCCGGCGGACCAAACCCTGGACGACTGCCTTGCCCGAGTTGAGATTGTGGGGGCGCGATTTTGTCCAACTCAGCAGCCGGAATGGCATTCGTCAGTGCGGACCAGACCATTGCGTCAAACTTGAACCCGCGCAGTTCCATCGGGAAATCGGCCCACGAAAAGTACGCGCCAGAATAGTTTTTGGCCGTCAACAATGGCTGCATGGCGGCGGTGCGCTTTTTGATTTCATCCTGCACACCAGTCGTCATGCGACTGACCCAAATGGTGACCTGTTGTTCCACCTTGCTGCGCTCTTCCGGCGTTTGGACCGCCTGCCACACTTGTTCGAAGCGCTCGACAATGCCGCGATAATTGGTCGGATTGGTCTTCGAGTATTCAATCGCTTGTGGATAGAGCACCTCAAAAGTATCTCCCGTCAATCCGTAGTGGTTTGGCGGCGGAAACGGCTGCATCGGGTTGCGAAACTGTCGATGACCCAAAGGACCCGGATGAATGATGTCCACCGAAGCAGGCGGAGGACGACTGCCCTGGCCGGGGCCATCGCCATTTTGACCTCGGGGTCCATTTCCCATTCCCTGTCGGTTCGGGGGACCTTTGAATCCTCGCTCGCCCGGTGGGCCGGGGAACAATTGCGTCAGTTCGGGCTCGCCCTGGCCCGCTCCACCTGCAGTCGGCGGGACAGGTTGAGGGATCTGCCCGGCGGTCGGGTTGTCGGCATTGTCCGCATGATCGTGTTTGATTTCGTGATGCTTGAAAAAATCGAGCGCAAAAAAGGCGAGCAGCAGCAGCGTAATTGCAAAGATTGCGTAGTTCCATTTGCGAGTCCGCGCGGCGGCAATCTGCTGCGACGAGTTTGCCGTGGCCGAGTGCGAAGGCATCCCTGGTCGGGTGACGTCGGTCGTGAATTGCACTGCCGATTCGGCAAGCGTCTCGTCAAACGCGGAGGGGTCAGACGCATAAGCGGAGGAATCGGTGACGATCGGGGCCGGTTGCGATACCGGCGTGCCGGAAATTACGGCAGTACTATCACCCTTGAGGGCGTTGACATCGGCCATCAGGCTTTCGTAATCCTGATAGCGATCCTCCGGTTTCTTAGCCGCCATTTTTTGAATGAGAGCTTCTATTCCTGCAGGAAGGTCCGTGCCGAGATCGTGACCGGTGGGCAATGGCTGCTGCGCGTGTGCGAGTACCACCGAGTAGGGGGAATTGCCCGTGTAGGGGCGATGGCCGGTCAATACCGTCAGCAGGGTGATGCCCAGAGAGTAGATGTCGGCCCGGTGATCCACCCGCCGCGCGTCTTCGGCCTGTTCGGGCGCCATGAAATAGGGTGAGCCCAGTCCCATCCCGGTCATGGTCACGTCCATTTCCTCCGTCAACATTTTCGCCAACCCCAGATCGGCGAGCTTCACCGCGCCCCGCGAAGTGATCATGATGTTCTCGGGTTTGACATCACGATGAATGATGTTCTTGGATCGAGCCTCGTTAAGGGCTTCAGCCACGCGAGTAATCAGTTCCAACCCCTCATCCACTGACAATTTGCTGGACCGTTTCAGACGTTGCCCGAGATTCTCGCCGTCCGCATATTCCATGGCGAAGAAGTAGATCCCATCCTCCTCACCGATGTCATAGACTTGAACAATGTTGGGATGGTTGATCGCGGCAGCGGATTTTGCTTCCCGGCGGAAACGGGCGAGAAACTCCTGGTCCTTGGATAAGCGATCAGAAAGAACCTTGATTGCGACCCGGCGATCCAGTTTGAGTTGGATGGCCTCGTAAACCATCCCCATGCCGCCCTGGCCGATTTGGCGCAGCAATTGAAAGTCTCCCAGGTTCCTGGGAAACGTTTCGTCGATCACTCCGGGTTCGTCGGCCATTGACTAATTCTGTCTCGATTCCAGTGAAATGCAGTCTTGAGCGGCTGAAAAGGTGCGGTGAACCGCCCGGCCAAGATAAAATTCATCTGTCAGAATGCAACCTCTATAGTGTTCCGGGAATTCGAGTAGTTGATTAATCTTTTGTAAAGCAACCGTCCGAATCGCGTGCTGAGCCGAACTACAGCCCGCGACCCTGTCTCGATTGGACCCGGCACGCGGGCACGTCAAGACTTCGGCGTATTCAGGTGAATCCCCGGAACGCGGCGTTTACGCCGCAGAAGCGCCCACCTGCAACCACAGCGACCCAATACCGGATCATTTCTCTACTTCAATGCCTCGGCGAACTGAACAGGCTGTGTGGAAACGTTCCGAATGTCCCTATCCCGACTTGGCGGACTGGAGGGTGAAAACCACTATTTTCGGGGCGGCGAC
>CALBIE010000267.1 GCA_937893495.1 uncultured Verrucomicrobiales bacterium
TGAATGGTAGCAGAGATGCTCGTGATAAACCGTGTCAAACAACATCTTCTCCACGATGTCCAGGAGATAGGACACTTCGAAAAGAAAAACGCCATCCGGCGCCAGCATCGCACGAATGCCATCCGCCATCGCGGGCAATGCGAGGGAATGCGCGAAGACATTGTTCGCCGTCACAATGGCGGCCGGTCCGTGTTCCCGACGAATGTCCGTGCCCAAATCAGCCGTAAAAAATTCCGCCAGCGTTTCGATACCCGCCGCATTGGCCTTCTCGGCGACATTGACCGCAGCGTCGATTCCCAGCACCCGATGTCCGGCTTCCTTGAAAAATCTCAACAACGTCCCATCGTTGCTTCCGATATCGACGACAAGCCCCGACTGGTCGCCGCCAAAACGCGCCATCAGTTCTTCAGACTGCCGCCGAAAATGCTCGACCAAGCCGGCGGAACTCGAAGTGAAATAGATGTAATCTCCAAACAGCACTTCCGGGTTGACGATGCAACGCAGTTGAACGTGGCCGCAGTTCCGGCACAGGTGCAGGTCCAGCGGAAACTTCTCCAGCGCGGCCCCACCTCGATCGGCCGGCAGATAGGAATCCGCGATGGGTGACGGGCGGATGGGAACCACCAGTTCAAGTTCGCTGGAGGCGCAGAGAATGCAGTGACCGTTAATAATGTGGGACGACATGAGAATCTTTGTTCAGGCGGATGCCGGCAATTCGCGCGGTGCCCAGGTCATGGCCGGCGCTTCGGGATGTCGGGCGACAAAACCGAGTTCAGAATAAAAATTCAGATAACCGCGCGCGCAAAACAATTGCACATGCCGGATATTTTCCCGTTGAGAGTGGCGCAACAGACGCAGCATCAATTCCCTGCCGATACCCATCCGTCGATGGGATTGCAGCACGATGACATCCATCACGACCGCGTAAACGACGGAATCCGACACCAGACGCGCCGAACCCACCAGTTCATTGCCCGCGTATGCGCAGGTGATGAACCAACTCTTTTGGATTCCCTCGTGGAGACGATCCGCACTCAACGGGTTCTCCCGGTTCCATCCGGTACACTCGAACAATTTGAAATAAGCGGCCTTGTCGGGCAACTCATCCGAATAAGATATTTCAGGTGTCATTTCAGCCATTTCTGTCGTCCCGCTCAATGTGCGAATCACCGGCCGGGAAACCGGCGCAGCGTTTCAATCACACGCTGGATGTTATCGTCGGACTGGTCCGGACCGCACGGAAGAAAAAACGACCGGCCGCATTGTCGGGTCGAATGCGGCAACTCGTCCTCGCATCCCAGATACCGCGCGGTCTTGACGGTCGGATAAAACGGACGGGCCTGAATGCCTTCGCCATCCAGGAATCGTATAACCTCATCACGGCGTTCGCTCGACACTTCGGAATACAACGGTACTTCGCCACTCGCGACATCCACGGGGACCAGGCGGAGGAAATCCAGTCCGGCGAGTCCGGTCTCGTAGCGGCGATAGATTTCAATCAACCGCTTAACCCGTGCCGGCAATCGATCCACCTGAACCAGGGCAAAGGAAGCGAGAATGTCATTGAAACGAAAATTGAATCCACCCGTGGTGTAAACCGGTTGAAGAACGTTCTCGACGCCATGTGTCCGCAATGAGCACAGGCGCTGCCACAACCCCTCGTCGCGGGTCGCCATGAAGCCACCCTGCCCGGTGGACATTAGTTTCGCCAATGACATCGAGAAGCATCCGATCGCGGATTGGCAGCCGAGATAACCGGCGGCATTGCGCGACAAGAGCGCTTGCGCAGCGTCTTCAATCACGACCAGACCGTGCTCCTCGGCGATTCTATTGAGCTGCGGCATATCCACCGCTCGGCCATTCAGGTGTACTGGCATGACCGCCTTTGTTCGTGGCGAAATCTTTTTCAACAAATCGCCCAGATCCATCACGGGGCGATCCGGTTCGTCATCGATCAATCGTACCGATGCGCCGACCAGGCGGGCGGCATGCGCGGTGGCAATCCAGGCCCGATTGGGCATCATCACCTCGTCGCCGGGGCCAATCCCATGCGCGAGCAACGAGACGTAGAGTGCCATGCTTCCGCTGGTCGTCGCGACCACATGCGGCACATCGAGCATCTCCGCCATGCGCGCCTCGAATTGGGCGGTCAACGGTCCCTGGCTGATACAACGCTGGTCAACGGCAGCCGTCATTTGCGCCTGCTCGGCTTCGCCAAACTGAATGCGCCACCAGTCGATTCGGTCGCTCACGCAATCCCCTCCCCGGTCTTACAAGACAGTTCGTCCATGAATTTTCCGGCCGCGTCGTGATCAGATTCGTCCGGTGCCCACCTCGCCATTTCGGCATCTTCCGCGACAAACGGACCATTGGTCGTTTCATGAATCACCAGCACGTCAGAATGAATGATCAACGTGTGAAAAAGCGGCGCTGCGAGACGATAGTAAAATGGAAGTTCTCCTCCCGGCGCTTCAAGCTGCACGACGTCCGTCACCGCTCCATCGTCGGAGAAAAACACCACGTCCACTCGTCCACTGACGACATGGAAGGACTCACTTTTGCCGTGGTGCCGATGCGGGCGGATGTAGCTGTCCTTCCGTAACGCGATGAACATTTCATGAAGCGAATCGCCACCGTCCGGATGAGCGCAGAGCCGGACCCGTCCACGTGGAGCCGTTTGCGCCAACGCCTGCAACTCAGCGATATCCAGACCGTCCACCCGCACGACGGGTTGGTTCGACACCCAGACTTCATCGCTGATTTTCCGGGCATTTCTTGTCAGCGAATTCGCGCTCATTTGAGATTCAGAGAATTCTCCTTTCCGGGAAAAATGGAAGCAAAGACTCCACCATCACAAATAAAGTCCTGCTGGCGGGCAATCACCTTCACTTCGCTCTCCGGTGCCAGACTCGAAAGGCACAGCTTGATCTTGTCGTCACGAAGACGTTCTGAGCCAACGATGGGCAGCGTCGATCCCGGCATAAACATCCCCTTCTTGCGCGGGTGGTCATCCACGACGAATTCAACACAGTCGGCGATACCCAGTAGTTGAAGATACATACAACTCATATGCCCCGCACCGAACATCGCGATGGGGCCGGTTCGCCGGCTAAATTCCCGCAACGCACCACTCGTCGATTCTCGCCATTCGGAAAAACCGCCGGCAAAGCGGCGCGCGCGAACCCGCTCGGCTTCCAACAGCGATTCCGTCGGCGCTTCGGATGCCACCCTGTCCGGACGCGTGATGGCGACCAGCGAGTTCTCCGTTGGATACGGATACAGAACAAACTCCTCGACGTTCATTCCCCAGCGATCCAAGGCATGGCGATAGGTGGTCGGCGTGAAATACGTGAGATGTTCCTCCCAAAGCGTCGTGTAATCAAATTGGTCCAGTGCCCGCGTACAATCCGGGACTTCAAAAACGACCCGCCCATTCGGGCATTGGAGTTGACGGAGCGCGGCGACAAATTCAGCCGGGTTTTCGGCATGCTCAAGAATGTGTCGGGCAATAACTACATCCGCCTGCCCGTGCTGTTTTCCCAATCGCGCAGCCACGGCTGGAGTCAATCGCTGCTGAATCGATTCAATCCCCGGATTACCAGCGACAAGGTCGAGATCCACCGCAACATCGAGCCGATAGTGATTGGGGAATTGCAGGCGATCCAAACGATCAAAGGTGGTGTCTTCCTTATAACTCACCCCAATGAATCGCGACCCGCTGCCAAAGTCGGGCAGGTTCGTCAATCGGGCGACAAGATCATCCAGGTGCCCTTCGGGTTCGTTGTAGGTTATCCAGTCGAACGGCGGCGCCAGTTCGTCGCCCGGCAACGGATCCACCAATTGCAACACCGCGCACGCCTCGCACAGCCCAACGATCAGCGGATGCAACTGTTGCGACTCATCCGGACGGGAAAGAAATCGATTGGATATCGGCTGCGGGCCGCAATCCAGCAGGACTTCGAGCGTCGGCGTCTGGCATATTCGGCACGTTTTCATTTGCGCTCGACGGCCGCCTCCAAACCGGATTCTTTTGCCGCCCGCCAGGTGTTTTCCACGGCTTCGGCCAACGGCGTAAAGCGCAGGTCCGGACACAATTTGCGCAGGAGCGAGTTGTTGAACCCATGATCCACCTGCGACTTGCTCCGTGGACGCGTCGTCACTTCCAAATCGGGAACCAGATAGCGAATCAGGCCGACCACCTCCTGAAAAGTATCGCTGCGTCCGTTGACCACATTGATGACGCCGCTGAAAGGATGATCGACCAAACGGCTGACGATCTCCGCGACATCCTCCACATACACAAATTCCCGTCGCTCTGATCCATCGCCCCAGAGGGCAATCGTTCGTGAATCCAGCGCCGAACGAACAAAGCCGGACGGCCCATACATTGCGCCGTCCCCCGGTCCGAACACCAGTGCCGGTCGAAGCGCGACAACTTCCGTCCGAGGCTCGAGCGTCTTGCGCAACAGGCACTCACCCGCGAATTTCGCCCCGCCATAATAGGAAGTCGGACGAATGGCCGTTTCCTCGGTGATGTTCACATCGTGATGCTCCTCGCCATAGACCGCAGCGGAACTGAAAAAAATGACCCGGGCCAAAGGCGGCGAATCCTGCAGGACACGGCAGAGATTGGTGATCATCCCGGCGTTTTCGTCGTAGGCGTCCAGATGATCGCCCAGTTGACGTTTGCGGGCGGCGCAGATGATCAACACCGTTTCCGGCGTGAACTGCGGACGTAATCTTTCCACCTGATCCATCCGCGTGAGATCACAACCCGGCAGGGAGGCGCCATCCACCACGGAGACGTTTTCATTTCGCTCCAACCGCGCCACGAGATGTCGCCCGATGAATCCATTGTGGCCGAGAATGACCACCCGCCGTTTTCCTGTTTCGCCCTGGGCAGCCACTGAGTTACTCAAAATAAATGAATGAATGATCGCCGGTATAACCCGTGGTCTTGAACCACCAATCCCACGCCTCCGGACTACAAAACGCCTGGCAGGTCAACTGCCAGTAGAGCAGATTGGTTTTCTCCTCCTCATTGCGCCACGACTCAACCACGAGGTATTTGTGCCGTCGCCCCACCCGTTCCATTTCCCGCAATGCCTTGTCCAGATCGAAGCATTCCAGATTGTGCAGCGTGTTGATGGAGAGCACGAGGTCGAAGGAGTCATCCGGCCATGGAAGAGAATTCGCATGCCCCGCCTGTAGGAAGGGCTTGACGCCCTCGACGGCGTTGTCAATTGCATATTGAGAAACATCCAGGCCAACCACTTCCAGCCCCGGACAGGCCTGCGTCAGGTCATACAGCAGGAACGCCTTGCCGCAGCCCACATCCAGTACCTTGTCGCCTGCCTTCAATCCGTAGTGCTTCACCAGTTCGTCGGCCACCACCCGCCAACGCCCGTCATACTTCATCCCGCCATAGCCGACCTTGCGATCGCCGTCCCAGTAATCCTTGTCAAATCGCCGGGCAATCTTCGCCGCCTCGGCTTTCGGGAATTCATTGACCCGCGCCAGATAATCGCGCTGGGTTTTCTTGTGCAGAGGAGAGATGAAATCAACGTAGGCCATGAAAATAGTTTCCCGTCAGGTCAGGCATTGCGCCTTCCAACACCCATGCCGAAGAGATAATGAGCCATCGGCGCGAATCCCGTGTGAACCACCTCGTCGTTCATCGAGAAGATAAAGACTTCCTGAAAGAAACGGCTCATCAGTTCCCGCATGGTCTGCCCGGTCTTGCAGTTCACGTGACCGGCCTTGCTGCCTTCGGAGGCATAGGTTTGCGATTCCAGCGAAGGACAACCCAGAATCAATACGCCCAGCCCTTCAAGTGACGCGACGATGTTGCGAACAAACAAATCTTCCTGCTCGGCCGGAATGTGCTCAATCACGTCAAGCGCGTAGGCCGCGTCAAAGCCACCCTCCACCGGGCCGCTCAACATATCGTGCACGCGACACTCCATCGGCCACTTGGGGTCGATCCTCTCGTTCACGTCGCGCACAAAAACTCCGTCATAATCCACGCCGCACAACGAACCCACCTCCTGCTGCACGATTCGCGTGGCGAATGCGTCGCCACAGCCGACTTCAAGCACGCGCTTCCGGCCGCTGAGCATCTTCGAGACGAACTTGTAGCGAGCGAGCACGAACACGAGCCGCCGGGGGTCCTCATGCCAGGTCGCATTGACGCGCAACCCCAACGGCTTGAGCCCCATCGCGTCCTTTAACTCGACATGGGCCTGATACTGCGGCTCGCAGGTGCGTTCGTCGTTCATTCGCTTCAGGATTCTATTCCGTGCCGCCAGTGTCAAGTAATGGGGACTTTGGGCCGCATTCAACCGTCGATTGATGTCCGATTGTGGAGGGCAAAGCGCGCCCGCGCCAACTGTTCTTCTCTCCGCTCACGAGTCACCGGGCGCTGGTCGGAAAACTCCCGGCGCGCCAAATCGTCAGTCATGAACTCGTTCAACATGATACAAACCCATTTGAGTTGATACGCCGGAAAGAGGAATTGCGCGCGGTGGCGCAACATATCGAAATCGATTACCAGCGGTTTCAATACTTCGAGGAAGTAATCCCAATACTTCAACGGCACCGGAATGCGCGGCTGACTGAAAAAGTCTCCCATCGTCTTCGCCGGATCGTCCCAACCGGAATACTCAAAGTCGAAGAATCGCAAACTTCCGTCCGAGGCGCACAGGCAATTGTGAAATCCGAAATCCGACGGAGAGAGGCAACGGTTTCCTTCCGCTAGCGGTTCGTCCAAGTTCAATAATTGAGCGGAAATTCCCTTCCGAACGTTTTCCCAGGCGGGAACGAGTTCCCCATCCACCAATGCCCGAAATCCGGCATCCGCTCCTTGCTTGGAACCGGCGAGCATCAACCTCTCTACTCGTCGCCCGAGACAATCCAGGTGATCGGCCACCGTAAAACACGCCTCGGAACCCGGTTCAATTATCCGGGCAATTTCGTGATCCCGGCCGGCGTTCAGTTCCTGGAAAAATTCCAATGCCGCCTTCACTTCGTCATCGCTAACGTCATCCGGCTGAAGCGGCGATCCATCGAGCCATTCGAGAGCCCCCAGACTGGCCCCATCATCCCAGCCGAACGCGTCCGGAATCCGGCGGACACCCACCGCGTGGGCGTAGGAGTAAAACGCTCTCTCATGCCCAAAACGATCACGCGAATCACCGGCACTTCGGAAGTAACGCTTCAATACGACAGTCCGTAATGTCGGCTCTGGAATCCCCTTCACCCGCCCTTCCACCACCGCCCTTCGAGCTTCGGCGGACAAGTCAGGCACCCTCTCCTCCAGTGGGGGAGAGGGATGGGGTGAGGGGGATTCCGAGGCTTTGGGTGAAGCGATCAGGTTTTCGTTTCCTGGCGATTCCCGGCGGCACTCCAGCCGATAAACCTGATTATTGGCCCCGCCGGTCAGGCGGCGGGCCGCGACGATTTCCCCCAATCCCAGTTGGCTGACAAATGCACCGGCAAAGGCGCGCACTTCGTTAAGTAGAGAATCCGCAGTCATTTCAGGTCCAACAGGCTTTCACGAATCTTCTCCCAGGAAGTGCACCGCAAATAGTCGGCCGAATCGGGATACAATTCGTTCGGGTCGAACAACACCTTGCGCGTGGTTGACGGAAAATCTGGTTCAGCGAGAAATTCAGGCAGGTCGTCGATGAAATGAGTGCAACCGCATGCGCCAATACGCGCGAGCTTATCCGCCTTAGTCAGTTCGAAGAAGGCATCTTCTTCTTTCAAACCCATCGACGAAATGACGCAATACCGTTTTAGCCATCCTCGGGCCGCCGCGTGCAAATCATATGGTTCACCCCGGTACGGCTGTCTTGTCTTGTGACTGACGATGCGAACCTCAGTTCCAATTGCGGATGCCAGGCGCAGAAACTGCCGCGCGCCGGGAAAGGCCTCGGCCTCGTTCAGCCGCGCCCCGTAAACCACGCCCTGCATCTCCGTCCAGTCATCTTCGCGCCCAATCTTGCGAAGATAATTGCGCACCTCGGATTTGTTTTGCGGCAAGTCGGCGGGAATCAGGCCCTGCTCCAGCGCGACCTTGTGGAACAACTGATCGTAGCAGACCAGTGTGTTATCGAAATCTACCCCGATGATCATGGGTCGCGGGCGTTCAGCCAAGAGCGTTTCGGATTTTCGCGGCGATGGAGTCGGGCGTCAGGCCGTAACGCCCCCGCGCCTCCATCTGCTCGCTGGTTTCGTGAAGAAATTCATCGGCGGTTCCAAATCGCATCAACCGCGCTGGCGTGCCACTTTGATCAGATAACCACTCCGCCACTGAACCGCCCAGGCCGCCCAGCACACTGTGTTCCTCAATCGTGGCGACGATCCGCGCGCCCGCAAATGCCTTCGCGAGGCAATCCAAGTCCAGCGGCTTGACCGTGTGAAAACTATAAACCGATGCGGAAACACCGGCCTTCTCCAATTGGTCCGCCGCTTCCAGCACGGCGGGCAGCATATTGCCGGTGCTCAACAGACACACATCCTTTCCCTCGCGCAATCGAATGGCCTTGCCAATTTCAATCTCCGGTTCGACCTGATGCACGACGGGCTCGCCCTTTTTTCCGATCCGAATGAAAACTCCGTGATCCTGTTTCAATGCCGCCTTCAACGCGCCGCGCACTTCCATCGCGTCACCAGGGGCAATCACATCCAAATCCGGGATGAGTCGCAGCATCCCCATTTCCTCGCACGAATGATGGGTCGAACCCAGCGAGGCGTATGACAGTCCGGCGCCCGTGCCGACAATGACGACCGGCTGATGATGATAGCCGACGTCAATGCGAATCTGTTCCATGCAGCGATACGTGATGAACGGTGTGATCGTGTAACACACCGGTCGCAACCCGCTCATGGCCAGGCCGGCGGCCATGCCGACCATGTTCGCCTCGGCCACACCGCAATTGAAAAAACGGCCAGGACACTTCGCCTTGTAGTCGTCGAACAACCGATTGCCGATGTCGCCCGACAGCAAAACGATGCGCTCATCCGCCTCCGCGAGTTCGGTGATGCATCTGGCAAAGGCGTTTCTCATGCGAGACCCAGTTCCTTTCGCGCCAGTTCCACTTCTTCCACCGTCGGAATGCGGTAGTGCCAGTTGTTGTCATCCTCCATGAACGAAATTCCCTTGCCCTTGACGGTATGGGCAATGATGGCGCGGGGTTGACCGGAGTCATCCGGCGTATTGCCGATGGCTTCAACGAGCGCATTCAAATCGTGCCCGTCCACCTCGCAGGCGTTCCAGCCGAATGCACTCCATTTGTCCACGAGTGACGGCAATCCCATCACTTCATCACTGCGCCCGGTCGCCTGCCATTTGTTGTAATCGATTACCACACAAAGCTTCTCCAGCCGCTGACCCGCCGCGAACATTGCGGCCTCCCAGACGGTGCCCTCGTTGCATTCGCCATCGCTCATCGTGACAAAGACGCGGTAATCCCGTGACTGAATTCGAGCCGCCATGGCCATGCCAACACCGACCGGCAATCCATGTCCGAGCGAGCCGGTCGCCAGTTCCACGCCCGGCGCGCAATTCGGCGCGGGCTGTTCCGCCAGTGGAGCGCCCGGTTGAGCGAATGAATCGAGCAGCGCTTCGGAGAAAAACCCTTTCTTCGCGAGCGTCGCATAAAGCGCGGCCGCCGCGTGGCCTTTGCTGAGAATAAACCGATCGCGCAAAAAATCTCCCGGCTTCGTCGGATCAATTTTCAACACCCGAAAATACGCCGCCACCAGGATATCGACGCACGACAAGCCCGAACCAAGGTGAGGCGTCTTTGCCGCATGCGACATCCGGACGATTCGCAATCGAATCTGCCGCGACAGCAGGTCGAGGTCCTGGGTGATGGGTTCGGCCGCCGTGCTCATTGGTCGAAATGAATGACGCAGTGCGTCACTTCCCCGCCGCGCATCTTCGCGATGCCTTCGTTGATTTCCTCAAGCCGGATGCGATGGGAAATCATGCCTTTCGGATCGAACACACCGGCATTCATCATTCGCAGGTAGCGGGGAATATCCGCAGCCGGTTGACTGCCGCCGCCTTCCGAACCCGTCAGGGTCTTGCCGTGATGCAAAGGCAGGGTGTTGATCGAAATCGTCTGATCGTGGCGCATTACCCCGACGCCGATGACGCGACCTTTCGGTCCGGTCATCCGCAAGGCGGCCTCCAGCACGGCCGGACTGCCGCTGCCATCGACGACAACGTCCGCCTTGCCGCCGATTGCTGATTCAACTTCAGCGACCAGATCCTTGTCGCGCGAATTGATGGTATGTGACGCGCCAAATTCCCGGGCTTTCGCCAGTTTGTTGTCCAGCAGGTCCACCGCGACAACCGGATGAGCGCCCGCGAGTTTCGCCCCGAGCACGACACCCAGGCCGATTCCGCCGCAACCGACAATCACGACCGACTCGCCAATCCTGACCCGGGCATCATTATTGATGACACCAAAACCGGTCGTCAGCGTATCAGCCAGCAGTGCACAAATCTCGTAATCCGTATCGGATGGCACAACGGTCAGGCGATTCTCGGAGACGACCGCGAGTCGATTGAACGTCGTGACGAATCCGGCGTTCACCCGTTTGCCGTTCCAATCGTACGTCGGGCAACCGCTTTGAATGCCGCCACCGGGGCGCCAATGGAGAACCACCCGATCACCGACCTTGACGTGCTTCACTTCCGGTCCGGTTTCCAGCACCGTTCCCCCGCCCTCGTGACCGAGCAGATGCGGCAGCCAGTTATCCGGACCCTTGACGCCATCGATCTCGCCCACCTGCGAACCGCAGATGCGGCTCACGGAAATTTCGACGAGAACCTGACCATAGCCGACGGTTGGAATCTCCACTTCGCCAATCTCAAGCGGCTGGCGTTGTTTCACGAGAATGGCGGCGGTTGTTTTCATCCGGGCTGTCCGTTCAATAATTTTTTGCCGATTGCGATCAGGGCGAGTTTGGAAACCGGCTCGGCGTTACCCACGATTTTAACCGCCTGAGCGCCGGCGAGCTGACCCATATAGGTCGCCAGATTGATGGGATAGTTCTTCGCGGCGGCCAACATCGCGACGGAGAAAAAGGCATCACCGGCGCCAATGGTATCAAGCACATCCGTTTCAATTGGCGGAATCAGGCACTGATCATCACCACCCAGAAAGCCAATTGTCTCGACGGGTCCGCGAGTCAGCCAGGCGTATCGCGAATCAAAGCACGCGCGCAGGGCGTTCAACTCGCCGGCAAAGTCGATGTGTCGGTGACCACACGATAGCATGAGTTCCAGTTGATCGAGCGAAAACGCGTCGGCGCGTCGATATTGTCGGGAGATGATGTTGAAGCCGTGGTTGTTGCTGTTGGTCTGGCAGTTCAACGCGAGGAACGGCGCCTTGTCCTGCACCAAATTGCGCGCCGCGTCCTGCATCAGGCCGTGGCCGAAATCGAGCACCATCACGACATCGTAGTTGCCAACCACCGATTCCAGTTTTCGCAGGAACCGATTCTCCGCTTCGTTATCCGGCGGCGCTGCGTCAATGAAGTTGACGGCGAATAGTTTGCTCATTTCCTTGCCGGGCGATAGCGCCTCGACAAATCGTTGCTTGATAATCGTGGTGAATTCCGGTTCACGGAGGAGCAAGTCCTCCTCGGCCGAGACCACCGGTCGGATGGTGTCATCCACCCATGCTTCTGTCCCCACCATGCTCAAGAAATGCGCACCGGGAACAAATTGTTTGACGTGGCGGAACACCGCCAGCGCGCCGCCACACTGAGTTTCCTCCTCGATAAAGCGCCCGGAAATAATCTGATTCTTCGACGTCAGCCCCTGAACCTTGACGTATGAATAGCGGTCAAAAATCGTGTCGCCAACCACCAGGACTTTCAGGTCCGAGAGTTGATGGACGGCCGTTTCAAATTTCTCAGGCGACACCTCACCAGCCAGTTTGGCACAAAAAACTGCCACCTGATCGTCAAAGGAATCGACTGTTGGTTTCATGACTGCAACCTGCTATCTCGCCAGAAATCCGTGGCAACTGCTGCTACGGCCCATTTCCATGAACTTCATGTTGTAGTGCTCCTCGGCATCAATGTCCGGAAACTCGTCGCCTTCCAGAGCCTTGCGGAGATTCGCCACCTCCTGCTGAATGGAACTCACTGGCTGATAGCCGAGCACGTCGAGAATCTTCTGCGAGGAAATATGGTAGTCCCGCTTGTCGAGCGTATCTGTCACCTTGATCTCAACATTCAAGTCGGCAAGTTCCGTCTGAATGATTTTGGCGATGTCGATCACCTTATGATTCTCGAACCCGAAGTTAAACGTGCGACCATTAATTTTCCCGGCATCGGCATCCACCAGAATGCCGTAAAGATTCACCATGTCAGTCATGCCGACGTTGGGCCGACGCTGCTCGCCGCCATGAACGGTGATCACTCGCTTACGCACCGCGTCGGCTGTCAGCTTGTTGACGGTCAAATCAAACCGCTGCCGGGCCGAGTATCCGCATATCGTTGCCGGTCGAATGTTCACCGTCACGAACTCGTCGGAAGCTGCCGCGACCACCAGCCATTCGGACAGCATCTTGTATTTTGAGTAAAACGTGATCGGCTCCGGCTCCAGCATCTCGGTCACATTCTCCTCGTGTTTGATGCCGAACACGCTGCTCGATGAAGCGTTGATAAATCGCTTCACGTCGGCGTCCTTCGCCTGCGCCAGCAGCATTCCCACGGCATCAAAATTCACCTGTCGCGTCATCACTTCGTCAATCTCACCGGTCGGATCGTTCGAAATGGCGCCGAGATGAATGATGATTTCCCGGTCCGCGACCGCCTCCCGAACCACGGCCGGTTCCCGCTGATCCCCTTTGACGAGGGAAAAGCGCGATTCAAATTCGCCAAAGTTTTCGTGTCCTTGCAACGCCGTCAGACCCGAGTCCGAGTAGAGCATCAGGTCCAACACCCGAACGTCATGCCCCTGCTCCAGCAGATGCGGCGTCAAGCGGCTGCCCACATATCCAAACCCACCCGTTACGAGAATCTTTTTCATGCTCAAGCTTTGTGAATGTACTTCGCCGGTTGCCGCTTCAGTTCGTCGAGGTTGTCCTTCAGCCAGGTCACGGTTTCTTCAATTCCGCCGTCCAGCGTCACTTCATCCGTCCACGCGAGTTCGCTTCGCACCTTGGTGCTGTCGAGCAGGTACGCCGCATCCTTCCCGGCCCGCTCGCCAACGACTTCCACCACGTCATTAAAGTCCACCTTCAGCCGCAGACAAATCTTTTCAACCAATTCGCGGATGGAGACAAATTTGCCGGTGGACAAATGAAACGTCTCGCCCGGTTTGCCCTTGCCCGCAATCCGCCAGGTGGCATCGGCCACATCGCGGCCATGGATGAAACTGCGCACCGAGCTCCCGCCCCCATGTAGCTGCAATCGCTCACCCGTCAAGATGCAGAAAATCGTGCGCGGAATAATCCGGTATAGCTGTTGTCCGGGGCCATACACATTGGCCGCACGGGTCCAGACAACTGGAAACCGGTGTTGTTTGAAAAACGTCCGCAGATGCAAATCACAGGCGGCGCGGGACGCGGCGTAGGGGGTGCTCGGATTGAAGTTCCAATTCTCGGTCACCGTGCCTTCGCATGTCCCGTAAACTTCCGGCGTAGAGACGTGGATGTATTTTTTGAGGAAATCAAATTTCCGGATACCCTCGTGGAGCTTTACGTTGGCGACGACGTTGGTCTGGTACCATTGGTCGGGGAACAGCCAACTCTCCGCCACCATGCTTTGGGCGGCGAAGTTTGCGACATAATCCGGTTTAAAATCTCCAATCGCATCAATCAACCGATCAGTATCCGCGTTGAGATCCAGTTGTTCGAAGCGAAAACTGCCACCCTTACGATCGGCCGACTGCCATTGATACGGCAGGAACGCGCGCGCCAATTCGGGCGACCGGCTGCAGCCAACCACCTCGACACCCTTTTCCAGCAGGAAATCCACAAATGTGGCCCCGGTGTATGAATTGCTGCCGATGATAAAATATTTCTCAGGCATCGCGAAACCCCCTGAATAGCAGGGACATAAGCGGCAAAGGCTAGCGGTTGGACGGGAGTTTGTTCAATCCCGTAATTTACTGAGATCTTTCATCAAACTGGTTGGCCGAACCACCGGCTTCGCCGGTGCCGACGGGATTTCAATTTCGGTCAATTCCGTTTCATTCGTCGCTGCCACATCAATTCCGTCTCGAAGCTGAATTCTCTGGCGCGGGTTTCAGACGAATCCTGTTTACCCTGATGCCATTCCTGATCACTCTCCGGCTTTGGCGAATTCGCTGCACAAAACCACGGGGCGCTGGAAGCTTGGACTGGCGTTGACGCTGGTCACGGCATCCATGTGGACAGTGTTGCCACTTGGCCTCAAAATCCTGCTGGAGGGAATGGATCCGATCACCATCACCTGGTATCGCTTCCTGATGTCGGCAATCATCGTTTGGGCAATCCTGGCTCAAGCGGGAAACCTTCCGAGCCTCCGTAGCCTGAATCGAGGAGTCATTCAACTGCTCATCATTGCGGGAATCGGTTTGTATGCCAATTACCTGCTGTTCCTCTTCGGACTCGACCGCGTGACGCCCGGTGCCGCGCAAATCCTGATTCAATCCGGCCCCCTGTTCCTGCTGGTTGGCAGCCTGGTCATCTTCCGCGAACCCTTTTCACGAGGTCAATGGATCGGGTTTGTGGTGCTGCTGGCGGGGATGCTGTTTTTCTTCAACCAGCAACTCGGCGAATTGTTTGGCGGATTCGGGGATTACACGACCGGGGCGGTTCTCATCCTGCTCGCGGCGGTCGTGTGGGCGATGTATTCGCTGGCGCAGAAGCAACTGCACAAGTCCTTCACTTCCCTGCAGATGTTGTGGCTGTTGTGTGGTGGTGCCGTCTTGTTTTATCTGCCCGCCGTCAAGCCGGCTTCGATATTGTCACTGACCAACCTGCAACTCGGGATGCTGTTTCTGTGCGGACTGAATCTCGTCATTGCCTACAGCGCGTTCACCGAGGCGCTGCGTCACTGGGAGGCATCACGTATCAGCGCGGTGCTCTCGACAATTCCGCTGATGACCCTCGGGTTGCTCGAAATCTGCGACCACTGGTTCCCGATATTGGGTCAGTCCGAGGGGTTGAATTCGATCGGCTGGATTGGCGCAATGCTGGTTGTGGTGGGCTCCATGCAGTGCGCGTTGCCTCGACGGAAGATATTGGCCTGAAGCGATGGGTTTTGAGGCTTCCGATACCGCATGGTCCGCCTCCTTACTTCGGCGGCTACATTTTTGACGGGCGACTAACCCAGAATGTCCTTCACCACATGGCCATGCACGTCGGTCAGGCGGAAATCCCGGCCCTGATAACGATAGGTCAGGCGTTTGTGATCGATGCCGAGCAGGTGCAGAATGGTCGCGTTCAAATCGTGGATGTGCATCGTGCCGGGCGTCCAACGGTCTTTGGTGGGTCGAATCATGTTCCCGTCGGCATCGACGATGTTGTAGGCGTAGTCATCCGTCCGACCGTAGGTGATGCCGGGCTTCACGCCGCCGCCCGCCATCCAGGTCGTGAAACAGCGCGGATGATGATCGCGACCGTAGTTCTCCTTTGTCAGCGTGCCCTGGCAGTAGGCCGTGCGACCGAACTCCCCGCCCCAGACGACGAGCGTTTCATCGAGCATGCCACGTTGCTTGAGATCGTTAATCAGAGCTGCGCAACCCTGATCAATGTCCTTGCACTGCGAACCGTGTTCACGAGGCAACCCGCCATGAGCATCCCAACCACGATGAAAAATCTGGATGTTGCGCACACCGCGTTCAGCCAGTCGCCGAGCGTTGAGGCAGCATGCCGCAAAGGTGCCAGGGGTACGGGCGTCCTCGCCATAGAGCTTGAAGGTCGTTTCGTTTTCCTTTGATAGATCCATTAATTCCGGCACCGATGTCTGCATGCGGTAGGCCATCTCATGCTGCTTGATGCGGGAGAGGATTTCCGGATCGCCGAACTGATCGTATTGCGCGCGGTTGATGGCGGCCAGCGCGTCGAGTTGCCCCCGACGATCCGTGCGACTGACGCCCTTTGGATTGCTTAGATACAGCACCGGATCGCCCTGACTGCGCAACAGGACTCCCTGATGGTCCGATGGCATGAATCCGCTGCCCCAAAGACGGTTATACAGACTCTGTTCCGCATGGTTCGTCCGCGCGTGCATCACGACGTAGCCGGGAAGATTTTCATTCGGACTCCCCAGGCCGTAACTCAGCCACGCTCCCAGGCTCGGCCGCCCCGGAACCTGGCTTCCCGTTTGTATGTAGGTGATCGCCGGGTCGTGATTAATCGCTTCCGTAAACGTGCTGTAGATGACGCAAAGCTCCTTCGCGACGGATGAGGTAAAAGGCAACAGCTCACTGGTCCAAACACCCCGGTCGTTGTTTTCCTTTTTCGTGAACTGATACTTGGTCGGGCAAACGGGTAACGTCTTCTGGCCGGCGGTCATGCCGGTGATGCGCTGACCATCACGAACTTCGGCTGGCAAGTTCTGACCAAATTTCTCCCGCATCTGCGGCTTGTAGTCCCACAAGTCGTGATGACTCGGCCCGCCGCTCATAAACAGGTAAATCACCCGCTTGGCTTTCGCCGGATGGTGAAGGCCATCCTCTGTCAGAGTTCCATCACCCGCCATCAGACCGGGGCCAAGAAGCTCCGCCAGCGCGGCCGTTCCCAGGCCGAGCGCCGAGCGACCGAAGAATTGGCGGCGGGTTTGCAGTAGTTCGAAATCGCGGATTGGATTTGGGCTCATGATTTGGATTACGTTGATGAACTATATGATGCACTGTTCCCCCTCACCCTCATTCCCTCTCCCTCGGGGCGAGGGAGGAATTTGCGACTGCGATAAAGCGATCAAACGCCCTTGTTTCAAGACGCCAGCTTTGTTACCCCCTCTCCCCGAGGGAGAGGGTTGGGGTGAGGTGAAAGGCGGCGTTCTCA